>CAMFTS010000045.1 GCA_945988915.1 uncultured Clostridia bacterium | reverse complement strand
AAACAAAAAATTCCTCATAATGTAATAATGGAGGCCTGCGAGAAGTTAACCGTTTCCGGTGTTAAAGATATTTATAACTATAATGATGAAATAATTGAAATCCTTACTGAAATGGGTATATTGACTGTCAAAGGAGCCGACTTACATATAAACCGTTTAAGTCTTGAGACCGGCGAATTGTTAATTGAGGGTGAAATCTTTTCGCTGGTATATTCGGAAAAAGAAGGAACGAAAACAGCGAAAGATCCGTTTTTCTCAAGGATATTCAGATAATGGAATACATTTTAAGCCTGTCAACCCAGACAAGAAGCTTTCTGCTCTCCTTGGGCTTCGGACTTATAATCGGAATACTGTATGATGTTCTCAGAATTGTGAGAATCCTTTTGTCGTTTTCAAAAATTGCTACATTTGTAACGGATTTTCTGTTTTCCGTACTCTCTGCAGTTATGACTTTTCTGTTTTGTCTGTCTGTCACAAACGGCGAGGTCAGACTGTATATAATTCTCGGTGAATTTATCGGCTTTTCGGTCTTTTACCTGTCATTCGGAACCGTTGCCGTTAAGTTTTCCGAAAAAACCGTTAAAAAAATTTTTAATGTCTTCAGGAAATTTTTCAGATTTATTTTCTCTCCGTTTATTAAAATTTTTACCGTTGTGAGCATAAAATGCACAAAATTACGCAAAAAAGTTCAAAAAACGGTGAAAAATCATAAAAAAATTGACAAAAGCCCCTTGCAAAAGTGAAAAATTTTGTTTATAATTTAACAGATAAAATATATCTAAAGTTTTAGACAAAATTTAATTAAGAGAGAAAACGAAATGAAAACTAACAAAAAACAAAATGAGCGTAAACCTCAAAAATTTAGTTTCATACTTTCAATCGGCTTGCTCCTTCTGGCAGGCTATTTTGTCATTAGCTTAATAAATGTTAACATACAAATAAACGATCGCAAAAAAGAAGTTGAAGAACTTAACATGCGTTACGAAGAGCAGGTAGCCCAGAACGAATCGCTTCGTAATGTTATTGACGGCGGCGACAAGGATGACTATATTGAGCGTGTTGCACGCGAAAAATTAGGCTATGTAATGCCCGGTGAACGGGTATATTACAATATTACACCAAATAACTGATTTCTCTGTTTTTGTCCACAAGGGAGGATTATATACTTTTATGTTTGAAATCGGACAAATCCTTGACGGTAAAGTCACGGGTCTTACAAATTTCGGAGCTTTTGTAAGCTTACCCGACAATAAGACCGGAATGGTCCACATTTCGGAGGTATCTTCATCTTATGTCAATGATATTCATGAGTTTCTTAAAGAAGGTCAGGATGTTAAAGTTAAAATCATTGATATTAACGATGCAGGAAAAATAAGTCTGTCAATTAAAAAGGTTGATGAAGACAATAAGCCCAAGGTTGCTTCCGATAAACCTCAGAGGCCTCAAAAGCCGCGCAACAGTAATCCGAATGTCTGGAAAGGTACTCCCGAACAAAAAAGTGACGAGCCTATGTCGTTTGAAGATATGATGGCACAGTTCAAGCAGAAGAGCGATGAGAAGCTTGCCGACTTAAAGAAAGCAACCGACTCAAGACGCAGTTCATATTCAAGAAGAAAGTAAAGCTATGCAGGCAATCCGCCTGCATATTTTTTAGGTGAAAGATATGAGAGAAATTGATGTTGCAGTAATTAAAGATACTGTAAAAGAATTAGTTATTAAGGCAAACAAGGTTCTTCCCGACGATTTATGCAGCTGTATAAAATGCAGTCGGGAAAACGAATCGGAAGAATTGCCGAAAAAAATTATGACCGAGCTTCTTAACAACCTTGACGCAGCTATGGAGCTTGATATTCCTATTTGTCAGGATACAGGTATGGCTGTTCTGTTCGTTGAAGTCGGACAAGATGTTCATTTTGTCGGCGGCGACCTTTATGAATACATTAACAAAGGCGTTTCCGAGGGCTATGTTGACGGGCTTCTTCGCAAATCAATAGTTCGCGACCCTTTTGACAGAGTAAATACAGAGGACAATACTCCCGCCGTAATTCATCTGAAAATAGTTCCCGGTGAAAAAGTCAGAATTCAGGCTTGTCCCAAAGGCTTCGGCAGTGAAAATATGAGCAGAATGAAAATGTTTACTCCGTCAGCTTCAAAAGAAGACGTTATGAATTTCGTGCTTGATACCGTAAAAACAGCAGGCGGTAATCCGTGTCCGCCTATGGTTATAGGCGTCGGAATCGGCGGGGATTTTGAGAAATGTGCATATCTTTCAAAAAAAGCACTTTGCCGTGAGGTCAGCAAGAGAAATGAAACTCCGTTCTATGCCGAAATGGAAGCAGAGCTTTTACAGAGAATCAACGAAACAGATATAGGTCCTCAGGGCTTCGGAGGAAAAACGACTGCGCTCGCGGTTAATATCGAGCAAGCACCGACGCACATAGCAGGTCTGCCCGTTGCGGTCAACATAGGCTGTCATGTTACAAGACACGCCGAAAAGATAATATAAAAATATAATTACAGTATAGCAAAAAGGGTGAACGCAGTTCGCCCTTTAATTCTTTTCCGAATATTTTGTAAGAAATAATCCTTGACTTATCTTGATTCTGTTGATATAATAGTAACCCGCTGAAAGTATTTTTAATATTCTCAGCTCCTTCCCTCAAAAATATTACAGTTGAGGGCAAAGTCCATAAGGAGGTGCAAAAAAATGGTAAAGTATGAATCAATCTTCGTTTTCTCAGTAGAAGGTAAAACTGAAGAAGACGTACAGGCTCTTGTTGCTAAATTCAAAGCTTTGATTGAGAAAAACGGCACTGTTGAAAGCGTTGACGAGTGGGGTAAGAAAAAGCTTGCTTACCTTATCAACGATGAAGCAGAAGGCTACTATGTTCTCTACAACTTTGAGAGCGAACCGACATTCCCGGCTGAACTTGAGCGTATCGCCGGCATTACTGACGGCGTTCTCCGTTCAATCGTAGTCAGAAAGTAATCGGAGGTATTATATGCTTAACTGTGCAATAATAATGGGCAGACTCGTAGCAGACCCCGAATTAAGAACTACAACAGGCGGAATTTCCGTAACATCTTTCTGCGTCGCAGTTGACAGAAACTATGTCAAACCCGGCGAGGACAGACAGGCTGACTTCATCAATGTTGTTGCTTGGCGTCAGACCGCTGATTTTGTTACACGCTATTTCCGTAAAGGTTCAATGATTGCCGTTCAAGGCTCAATTCAGACCCGTTCTTACGAAGATAAGAGCGGAATCAAGAGAACAGCTGTTGAGATTGTCGCAGACAATGTTTCATTCTGCGGTTCAAAAGCTTCTGACTCAGCTCAGGGCACACGCTTTGAAGCTCCTGTTCAGAACACACCGTCTTATCAGAGTGCAGATACAAGCAGTTTTGATACTGTTTCATCTGATGACGATTTCGGCTTCGGCTCAGCAGCAGACGATGATGACGGACTTCCGTTCTGATCATCAAAATTGAATTTTAACAGGAGGATTTTAAATATGGCTAACGAAAAAGCACAGGGCGCACGCCCTATGAACAGAAAGCGCAAGAAAGTATGCGCATTCTGCGTTGAAAAAGTTGATAAGATTGATTATAAAGATGTAGCAAAGCTTCGCCGTTTCACTTCTGAAAGAGCAAAAATTCTTCCGAGAAGAGTTACAGGCACTTGTGCTTATCATCAGAGAGAACTTACAACAGCTATCAAGAGAGCAAGAGCAATCGCTCTTCTTCCTTACTCAGCTGACTGATTATTCTCAGTTAAATTAACAGCATACATTTTTGTATGCTGTTTTTTTATATCATTTTGCATAAATTACCGTGAATTTTTTTTGATATACTGTTCAAATGACTAAATATACATATTTTTTGAATAAATATTCATAATATACTTGATTTTATGCAAAAAGTGTAATATAATATCAACAACAATAAATCTCGGAGGATTCAGTGATGAATAAAGAAAATATAAAAAAGGTTGTTTTGGCTTATTCAGGCGGACTTGATACTTCAATCATTATCCCTTGGCTTAAAGAGAATTATAACAACTGTGAAGTAATCGCAGTTTCAGGTAATGTCGGTCAGGCTGACGAGCTTGAAGGACTTGAAGAAAAAGCTCTTAAAACAGGCGCTTCAAAGCTCTATGTTGAAGATCTTACGGAAGAAATGCTTACAGAGTGTGTATTCCCTTGCGTTCAGGCTAACGCTAAATATGAAGATTATCTTCTCGGTACGGCATTTGCCCGTCCTTTCATTGCAAAAAGACTTGCTGAAATTGCAATAGCTGAAGGTGCTGACGCTATCTGCCACGGTTGCACAGGCAAGGGTAACGACCAGGTTCGTTTCGAGCTTACAATAAAGGCATTCGCTCCGGATATGCCTATTATCGCTCCTTGGCGTGAATGGGATATTAAATCCCGTGACGAAGAAATTGATTACGCCGAAGCTCATAATGTTCCTTTGAAAATAAACAGAGAAACAAATTATTCAAAGGATAAAAACATCTGGCACCTTTCACACGAAGGCCTTGACCTTGAAGACCCTGCAAATGAGCCGCAGTATAATAAGCCCGGCTTTCTTGAAATGGGTGTTTCTCCCGAAATGGCACCCGATAAGCCGACATATGTTACAATTCATTTTGAAAAAGGCGTTCCGACTGCGGTTGACGGCAAAGAAATGGGTGCAGTTGAGCTTGTTTCAACACTCAACAAGCTCGGCGGTGAAAACGGCATAGGTCTTCTTGATATTGTTGAAAACAGACTTGTAGGTATGAAGAGCCGCGGCGTTTATGAAACTCCCGGCGGTGCAATTCTTTACAAAGCACATGATGTTCTTGAAACAATCTGCCTTGACAAAGAAACAATGCACTACAAAGCACTTGTTGCACAGAAGCTCGGCGAGCTTGTTTACAATGCACAGTGGTACACACCTCTTGCAAAGGCAATCATTTCATTTGTTAAGACAACTCAGGAAAATGTTACCGGCGATGTAAAGCTAAAGCTATATAAAGGCAATATGATAAACGCCGGTGTAACCTCTCCTTATTCGCTTTACGACCCTGAAATCGCAACCTTTGATGAGGACGAAGTTTACGACCAGAAAGAATCGGCAGGCTTTATCAATCTTTACGGCTTACCGATTAAAGTTAAAGCAAAGCTTGACGCGAAAACAAAGAAATAATATAATAATCAGACGGGGGACAATGTTTCCCCCGTACTTTTTTATAAAGGTGTGAATTCAATGGCTAAAATGTGGGCAGGACGCACAGACGGTACAACTAACAAGGCGGCAGACGATTTCAATTCTTCAATTCGCTTTGACTCACGAATGTATAAACAGGATATAACGGGAAGTATGGCACACGCGGCTATGCTTGCATATAAAGGAATAATTACCGAGGCTGAGAGTGAAACTCTCATTGACGGATTACAGGGAATACTCGACGATATAAACTCAGGAAAGCTTCTCATTGACGAAAGTGCAGAAGATATCCATATGTTTGTTGAAGCAGAGCTTACCGAAAGGCTCGGAGATGTCGGCAAAAAGCTGCACACGGCAAGAAGCCGTAACGATCAGGTTGCGCTTGATACAAGAATGTATTTGCTTGAAGAATGTGACGAAATCTCGGCACTTACAAAGAAATTAGTTCTCACTCTTTGCTCCCGTGCAGAAGAATATAAATCTGCAATTATGCCCGGCTATACTCATCTTCAGCGCGCTCAGCCCGTCACCTTCGGTCATCATCTTATGGCTTATGCCATGATGCTTACCCGTGACCTTGACAGACTCAAAGACTGTAAAAGAAGAATGAATGTTTCACCTATCGGTTCCTGTGCTCTGGCAGGTACAACATACGATACGGACCGTAAATATGAAGCCGACAAGTTAGGCTTTGACGCTGTATGCCTTAACTCACTTGACGGTGTATCCGACAGAGATTTCTGTGTTGAATTGTTAAGCACTGTATCTGTAATTATGATGCATCTTTCACGCCTTTCCGAAGAGATTATTCTCTGGTCAAGCTGGGAATTCAAATTCGTTGAGCTTTCAGACGATTTCACTACCGGCTCATCGATTATGCCGCAGAAAAAGAATCCCGATATGGCAGAACTTGTCAGAGGAAAAACAGGCAGAGTTTACGGTGACTTAATCGGTTTCCTTACAACTCTCAAAGGACTTCCGCTTGCATACAACAAGGATATGCAGGAGGACAAAGAAGCAGTTTTTGACGCAGTCGATTCGGTCAAAGCCTGTCTTAACATTACAGAAGGCGAAATTGCGACTATGACCGCGCTCACAGACAATATGAGAAAAGCCGCACAGAACGGATTTATAAATGCAACGGATATGGCGGACTATCTTGTAAACAAAGGGCTTCCGTTCCGTGACGCATATAAGATTTCAGGCAAGGCGGTTGCATATTGTATTCAGAACGGCAAAGTTCTTGAAACATTAACCGTTGACGAGTACAGGAAATTCTCCGATTTAATCGATGAGGGAATTTATGAAGCGGTTGACCTTGATAATTGCGTCAGAAAGCGCACATCATTCGGCGGCCCGACAGCGCAAAGCGTAATGATGCAGATTGAAGAAATCAAAAGAATTGTCGGATAACAACAAACGGTTAAATTTTAAGGCATCTGAATTTCAGATGCCTTTAGTTCTGCTGTTTTCAACTTGTTAAAAGGGGTTGGATTTGCTTTCCCTTGAGCGCGAGAGCCACCGTTTCGGGAATTTTCGTAAAATCCGCGACTATTGAATTCGGTTTACCGATATAATCGTCTTGCCGCATAGGCACAAAGAAAATATGTTTGGAATTGAGGAGCGTACCTATATTTCTTGCCGCCGTACCGAGTGCATCATTTGTTGAAACAGCGATTACAACGGGGCGTTGATTTCTCAGATGAGCCTTCACGGCAAGCGTGACAGGTGTATCGGTTATTCCGTTTGCAAGCTTAGCAAGAGTATTTCCTGTGCACGGCGAAACCACGAGTATATCCAAAAGCTTTTTCGGTCCTATCGGCTCTGCACCGCTTATTGTATGAATAATCGGGTTATTCGTTATCTCTGTAATTTTACTGTTGAAGCTCTCCGCCGTGCCGAATCTTGTATCGGTGGAATATGCCGTTTCCGACATAATCGGAACAACATTGTATTCTTCGTTTGATTTCAGCACGCCGATTTGCTCAACAGCCTTTTTAAAGGTGCAGAATGATCCGCACATAGCGAATCCGACATTAGTCATAACAGTCCTCCTTTACAAAAGACTTTCTGCCTTTTTGGCGATAAGCTCCCCTGCCTTTTCGGGATAATACTTGCCCGGAAGTCCAAGTGCTCTGATAAGCTTGACATTGTACTTTTCGGCAACGCTTTTTTCTATGCCGAACGGAGCAGAAGCTATATCGACAACAGTTACATTATTTTTTGCTTTTCTCAATAAGTTTTCATCAAGAATTAAAGCAGGAACAGTGTTTAAAATAATGTCAAATTCTTGTATTTCTTCTGTAAAGCTATTTAGCTTTACAAAGTCATAATTCATTGAAACAGCGTCGTTTTCGGCACTTTTGCTTCTCGCAACGACTGAAAAATCAATACCCTTTTGTGAAAGTCTTACCGCAAGAGCTTTTGCCGTTCTGCCGAAGCCCAAAAGCGCTGTCTTTTTGCTGAAAATATCAATATCATTCTCTGAGAATACCGTAAAAACCGCGTCAGCCGTCAGTTCGGCATTTTCCAATATCAAATCTTCGCAATAGTATTCACAACCGACTGCTCCGATTTTTGAAAGCTCAGCTAAAAAATCTTTTGTCAGCAAGCCTCCGACAACCTTATCCCCTTTTTTGAGATAAGATAAAAATTCTTTAATGCTTATCTTTTCACTGCTTTCGGGAATATTCAAATTCTCACCGTCACGGGTAAACGGTAAAGGAAGAATAACCGCCGACTTTTCATTTTTCAGCTTTTTGAAAAACAAATCCGGGTTTTCCTCATAGCTCACGGTTTTATATCCTTTGGATATCAGATATTTTTCTGTATATAAACGGCGTTTATCTCCGCCGATAAAGAGCAATTCAGACCTTTTCATATTTACACACCTCCGGCTTTAATTCTATAACACATTCTATGAAAAGAAAAGTTTTATTGTGAAAATTAAAATAGGGGTTTAAAATTCCAAAAATATGCAATATAATATATGTATCCAATTAAAAACTTAAGCAGGTATAAAATTATGGCAGATATTTCAGAAGTTTTAAAGCAATCCAAAAGAATTCATTTTATAGGAATAGGCGGCAGCGGTATGTGTCCTCTCGCTGAAATTCTTCACGCAAAGGGATACTCGCTTCAAGGCTCCGACAACAACGAAAGCTCAATAGTTCAAAGGATTCGTAATCTCGGTATCCCCGTTATGATGGGTCAGAAGGCTGAAAACATTGAGGGCGCCGATATGATAGTATATTCAGCGGCAATTCAGCGCGGTAATCCTGAGCTTGAAGCGGCACTCGCAAGTGATATTCCCACTTTTACCCGCGCAGAGCTTTTCGGCGAGGTAACAAAGCATTTCGATAACTGCATAGGCATTTGCGGCACTCACGGAAAAACCACCACGACTTCAATGACCGTTCAGACCATGCTCGGAGCAGGTCTTGACCCGTCGGCAGTTATCGGCGGCAAGCTTCCGCTTACCAACAGCTACGGCAGAGTCGGTAATACCGAAACCATTGTTTGTGAAGCTTGCGAATATGTTGATACATTTCTTCATCTTTATCCTAATGTATCGGTCATTCTCAATATTGACGAAGACCATATGGAATATTTCAAAACGCTTGACAACTTAATATTAAGCTTCAGAAAATTTGCTTTGCTTGCAAAAAGTGCCGTAATCTATAACGG
>CAMFTS010000044.1 GCA_945988915.1 uncultured Clostridia bacterium | reverse complement strand
TAGTTACAGAATACGAACAAAAATTTGTTGAACAGGGTTTGCCTATTTACAGGCTCGAAGCAAGAATAAAATAACTAAACGGACAGCAGTGCTGTCCGTTTAACTTTGCTTTATTTTTCTTTCCTGTCATCATTAGTAAAGAATTCAATTTCTTTTGTTTTCTTAAAGGCTTCGGTACTGTCACCCGCTTTGAAGAAAACCGTCAATGTCTGGAAAAGAATTTTAAAATCAAGCCACAAACTGTATTTTTCAATATACATCAAATCCAAAACAAGCTTGTCCTTGGGAGAAGTATTGTATTTTCCTGCAATCTGTGCGTGTCCCGTAAGACCTGCTTTTACGCGCAGTCTATAGCTGAATTCAGGAAGCTTGTCCTCATATTCATCAACATTTTCTATCATTTCGGGACGAGGGCCTACTATACTCATATCGCCTTTAATAATATTAATTAACTGTGGCAATTCGTCAATTCTGAACTTCCTTAAGAATTTGCCAACCTTTGTTATTCTGTCGTCATCATCGGTAACAGAACGGTTAACGGAATTCTTTTCGCTCATTGTTCTGAACTTATAAACATAAAAGATTTTACCGTCAATTGTTGCTCGCTTCTGCTTGAACAGTACTGCACCGCCGTCTTCGATTTTTATCAGAATCGTACATATTGCAAATAGCGGAGACAAAATTATTAAACCGATAAGAGAAAGTGAAATATCCATTAATCTTTTAACAAATTTTTGCTCATCGGACAATCCCTTTACTTGAGAAGCGTATAGCGGTTTATCATCAAGAATTACCGGTCTGCCGCGTAAAGCAACTATGTCTGACATTTCAAAATTATAATAGATATTCTTATTGTTTGCATAGCAATATTCTATTATTGTTGTTCTTGAAGGAATAGGAACATCGTAAACAAATACCGTATCACAACGATTAATAATATCGTAAATGTCAGGCGAAGTAAAAAGAACAGCATCGGTAACCTTGTATTGCTTACCGTACTTTTTTATCTTTGGCATAACATTGTTCAATGCATATTTTGAAGTGGTAATTACGCAACATTTTTCAGGTGAATTTATGGTAAAATAAACATGGTTTCCAAAATATGCAAATGCAACAATAATAATGAACTGCAATATGAACACAAGTAACAACAAATGAAGATTTTCAAGCTTAAATGTTTGATTGTTTGCGGAGTTAGTGTTCATTATGCAAAGCATTAAATAAGTAACTATATCGGTAAACGCAGTTGAAAGCGACATTGAGCTGATAATCGGCTTGCTTTTATTTATGCCGATACCGTAACCGCCGTAAATTGACATTGAAGCGATACCGAAAGAAACAAAAGTCAGAATTGTAACTGCCGCTGTTCTTGACAGATGTAAAAGCCATGCATTTTCAATACCGAAGATTAAAAAGAAAAGCGCAAATAATATAAAAAACAGCGTAAATTTTATAATCATTAATATAGTACTTTGGAATCTTTTAAGAACTTTCATATATTCCTCCGAAAAGAGTATAATGAATTACTTTTAGTCAATTAAATATACGCTTTTTTAAATAAAATGTCAATATTGTGACAAATAATTTAAGATACTGCAATAAGCTGTTGCAGTATCTTTTATTTTTTGATTATTTAAATCTTTTATCAAAACTCGGATTAAATGCATAAAAATTCTTTTCGTTCATCTTATCTGTTGCTAATCTCAAACCTTCTCCAAATCGTTGATAATGTACTATTTCTCTTTCGCGAAGGAATTTAATAGGCTCTCTTACATCAGGGTCATCAATAAGCCTTAATATATTATCATAAGTCGTTCTTGCTTTTTGCTCCGCAGCAAGGTCTTCGTGTAAATCGGTTATTACATCGCCTTTACAAGCAATCGCCGCTGCGCTGAAAGGCACTCCTGCGGCACTTGACGGATAAACGCCGGCAGTATGATTCACAAAATATGCATCAAAACCGGCCTTTTTAATTTGCTCGTTTGATAAACCCTTTGTAAGCTGGTACATAATTGTACCTATCATTTCCAAATGTCCCAGCTCTTCTGTACCTATTGAAGATTACTATTGTATATAATGATTTTGGAAGATGATTATATGTTTATAAATAATAAAATCACAATAACTTAAATTTCAATAGAGATGACTTGATTTCGCAATTTTTGAATTTGCACTATATAAAACATCAAAATCACAAAAGAAAAAACTTAACATAAACGACAATGATACAATCATTACTCTGATTGCGAACGCATACAATGTTAATGCAAGTTTGCGTAACAAGGTGTGCATGCAAATGATTACTAATCCCGAAGCTATTTTTATTTCAGAGGAAGAAAAAGAGGATTTTATAAGAATAATCAAAGAAGAAATATCTGATATAATTCAATTTACGGAAAAAGAGGCTTGTTTTAATTATGAAAGATGTAGAAGTAAGGACGGCAAAACCGAAAATTTTAAAATGTGACAGCAATGAAAAACTAAATGTTTGTGCTTACTGTCGAGTTTCGACAGATGCAGACGATCAAAGGAATTCTTTGGAAGCTCAAGAAAGATTTTTTGATAATATATTTTCAAAACATCCAAATTGGAACAGTGTCGGGATTTTTGCCGATGAAGGTATTTCAGGCACCTCTACCGAGAAGCGAGATCAATTAAAGAATATGATTATTCAAGCAAAATCCGGAAAAATTGATTTAATATACACAAAAGAGGTATCACGATTTGCACGAAATGTTCAGGACTTGCTAAATATAGTCGATGCTCTGCGCAAAATAAATGTCTATGTGATTTTTTTAACAGATGAAATTAACACCGAATGTGATAATTACCGAGAGAAACTGTCTCAAGTCGCCACTAACGCTGAAAATGAAAGCCTAAAGACCTCACGCCGAGTTAAGTGGGGACAAGCCGAAAGTATGAAGCAAGGAGTTGTTTTCGGTCGCAAAGAAATGTTCGGATACAACATCGTGAAAGATGAAAACGGTAATCAACACTTCGAAATCATTGATGAAGAAGCCAAAGTTGTTAAAAAGGTTTTTGAACTTTTTGCAGAGGGCTACGGTACATATCGGATTTCTAACAAACTACAAGAATCAGGAATCGAAACAAAGCGCTACAAAAACGGTTGGAGTAATACAGTCATACTGCGTATTTTACGAAACGAAAAATATGTCGGCGATTTACTTCAGGGTAAAACCTACACTCCCGACCCCTTATCTCATAAGAAAAAATACAATAAACAAAATTCTAATATGTATTACATTCGAGATCATCATCCTGAAAGTGCTATTATAAGCAGAGAATTATGGGATAAGGTACAAATGATATTACAAGAAAAATCACCCGATGAAAAAAGAAAAGCTAAACATTCCAACCGATATTGGTGTTCAGGTAAAATATATTGTGGAAATTGCGGTTCAAGATTTGTCAGCAGAGTTAAGAAACAAAAATCAGGAACATATAAATCATGGATTTGCTATGAGCACAATCAAAGAGGTACTGAAAAAGAAGTCTTAATCGGTGGTGAAAAAGTAAAAGCAGGTTGCAACTCAAAACCCATTAACGAAAAAATCCTCAAACAAGCTTTGTATGATATTATTACTCAAGTGATTATCCCAAATAAAGAAAAGGTAAAAAAAGTTATCAAGAATGAGATTAGCAAGCCAAATAACAGAACAGACATAAAGAAAAAAATTAACCAAAACAATAATAAAATATCAAAAATTAAAAGTGATTATGCGAAGCTGACAATTCGCTTAAATAACGCAGAAATAACAGAAATTGCCTATCGACTAACCTCCGATGAATACGAAAAGCAGCTTTCAGAGTTGGAATTGACGCTTTCTTATCTTTGCGAAAAGGAGCGGAATTTACTAAGCGAAAACAACAGTGTGGAAAGCTTGAAAAAACTCGACGAAATTCTGTCATTAAGCAATGAAAAAATCAACGAAGAGCTATATGAAAGAATTGTAAAAAAGATTATTGTGTATAATGACAAAATTTTTGAGATTTATCTTTCATTCCTCCCCCGCCCTATTAAATTAAGTTATGAAGCGTGTGGCAAATTGAATACATATAACATTAATTTTACTATTATGGCAGATTAGCAAACAGCTAAAAAATAAGTGTGTCTTTTACTTTTTATGCAGAAAACGGAAAATGACAAAAGCGGTTTTGAATTTTGTAAACAACAAAAGAAAGGATATTGAAAGTTAAAGATTGCCATCAGATATGCTGTGTTTCCTCTGAACTCCATATGTGTATTTCTAAATACAATAGATGTATAAAAATGCGTTCTGCTTTAAATTGACACACTTTTCCGAATATGATATATTATTTACAATCAATATACGAATTACAAATCATCTTAATATGTAAACAGACAGGCAATCATCGCCTGTTTTCTACACCATATTAATGGAGAGTTAATTATGATTAGTTTCTTTGTTTGTCTGGCATTGCTCATCGGCGGATACTTCATCTACGGCAGATTTGTATCCAAGACCTTTGCCCCCGACGATCGTCAAACTCCGGCAGTTACTATGGAAGACGGCGTTGACTACATTGTAATGCCTACTTGGCGAATTTTTTTGATTCAGTTACTTAACATTGCAGGTCTTGGCCCCATCTGGGGTGCCATAGGCGGCGCTATGTGGGGTCCCAGTGTATTTCTTTGGATTACCTTCGGTACCATTTTAGCCGGCGGTGTTCACGACTTTGCTTCCGGTTTCATGTCTATGCGTCATAACGGTCTTAGTGTCCCGGAACTGACCGGTATGTATATGGGAAATACTATGAAACAGATTATGCGTGTTTTCTCAACGGTTCTTCTTTTCATGGTTGGCGTCGTCTTTGCGGTTGGCCCTGCCGGTCTGCTGTCATACCTGTGCGGTCAGGGCAGTTCAGACAGTTTGCTTACAAACAAGTATTTCTGGCTCGCTGTGATTTTTATCTACTTCTTTATAGCTACATTCCTGTCCGTTGACAAGATTATAGGTAAATTGTATCCAATATTCGGTATCTGTCTTATCGTGATGGCAATTGGCGTCGGCATCGGTACCATTGCCAAAGGCTACAAAATTCCCGAAATCTTTCCTCTGCGTAACATGCATCCCGACGGAATTTCAGCTTTCCCCGCTATGTTCATTTCGGTTGCTTGCGGTGCTGTTTCAGGTTTTCACTCTACACAGTCTCCCATCATGGCACGCTGCTGCAAGAGTGAGAAAATGTCGCACTCCATATTTTACGGTGCCATGGTGTGCGAGGGCGTAATTGCACTTGTTTGGGCAGCTGCCTCCTGTGCACTGTTCCCAATTGAAGGCGGACTGATGACCGGACTTAATGAAGCCATGGCTGTCGGTCAATCCGGTTGTGTGTATAACATCTGCACAACGACTATGGGCAGAGTCGGTGCTGTTCTTGCCATGCTGGGTGTGATTGCATGCCCGATTTCCTCCGGTGATACCGCATTTCGTTCCGCCCGTCTGACAATTGCGGATGCGCTGAAACTTGAACAGAAGAGCTACAAAAACCGACTTTTGCTGACACTTCCTTTACTGGGTCTCGGCATTTTGGTCTCTCAATTAGATTACACATCTATATGGAACTATTTTGCTTCAACCAATCAAATTCTGGCAGCTATTGTTCTGTGGACTGCCGCAATATATCTTCGTCACATCGGTAAGAACGGTTGTATTTGCGCTCTGCCCGCAACATTCATGACTGCCGTCACCGTGTCCTTCGTATTTAGCAGCAAGCTATACCTCGGTGGTATTTCTTTCTTTCCGCCTATTGCAAATATTGTGGGCATAGGTACTGCTGTTCTCTTGCTTCTTCTTTTTATTCTGAAAGCACCGAAAGTAAAAAAAGCAGACAAGTAATTCGTGTTCTCAAAGAAAGGAAACGAGACTATGTATATTCCGTCCAAAGCCCTGTCTGAAACAACTTTGCCTCCGAAGATTCTGCGCACTGACAAGGAGCAATGTATCCGTTATGAGGATTTTGGTTTAGGGGAAAAGGCGCTGTATATAGGTATGTACGGTCTTAGCAGAATCGGATATATTCCCCTTTCCGCCATTACCCGAGTATATAAGCGTTTGGGTGTGACTAAGGGATTTTTTGAAGAAGGAAAAATATACGGAACCTTGTGTTATCTGGTAATCTGCTATGATGGCAAACAGAGGGTCTGTCGCTTTACCCACGAAGAAAATCTGAATGCACTTTTAAATGCTTTCCGGGAAAACACAAATATTCCTGTTGGCAAACCTTAATAATCAACGAAAAAACAGCCGGTGCAGAAAGCATCGGCTGTTTTTATAAGCATGGAATAATGGCATTTCTCGCGTTAGTTTTTTTCCATGTTTTTATACTTTTTATTATTTGAATAGAAATGTTTTCGGAATTATTCGTATATGAACTTGGTTGTACTTTTGGATTTAATATTGAAGGTCAAAACAAAAGTAATCATTGACCTTGTTATGAGTTAATACAATTCAATTAAATTATAAGAAAAATCTCCTATGGATATATGTTCATAGGAGATTTTAGTATAATACTCTATTATTTTATAAACTAATGCTTTCTGCTTTTGCTTGCGACAGATTTTTTTGCATAGTGCAAGACAAATTTGTTTTCTCGCATATTATTTTTCTGTACCACTCATTTTAGCGGCGTTGTCACCTTGTTTTCCAACTCGCAATGTGTTATATCATTCCAATTACGGCGGATTACAATATCAGCAGAAAGGTCAGTGTTGTTATATGAAACAGACCATTGTGTGTTGCTTGTAATGGCATCGGGGGCGGGGTCTTGTGCCGCCGATTTCATTGCGTTCCACACGGTATCGTTGGTGTAATTACCTTTTTCATCTTCAAACACCTTCAACACAGCATCATAACGCTCTCTACCGTGACCGTAGATACCGTTTTTCTGATTCGGAAGCACCTTATCCTTATGACGAATAAAGAAATTAGTAACTGCCTCTGATGGAGTATCTATAAGCTCTCTTAGTTCGCCGTTAATGTCATACTCTATTACTCTGCCATCGCCTGATGCATCGGTTATGTAGAAATGGTAATCTCTACCGGATGATGCGAACATATCATAGCTGCGTAAAAGCTCCACTGCTTCCTCTGTGGTCGCCGCCCTGTCAAGAACAAGGCGTATTGCAAGCGTAGTTGAAATGACAGGCTTGCCTGTGTTTTGACGTACAGGCTCACTATCAAGTGTCAACACAGCGATAGACACGCCCTTCTCATTCATACCATCAAGGCAGATAAACGGAGCCGATAGACTCGCCAGCCCTTTTTTAATATTCTCATCAGGCACATTTGCTGAAACATTGTCAAGCGCTGCAAAGGCAATAGACTTATATCCGTCCTTTGGCGCACAGTAAACCAACATAGCAGATGTATTTTTTCTAAAATCGTAATTACGACCCATATGAACATCGCCGTCCGTATCGGTCAGAGTAAATGCCGTACATCCGAAATTGGGCGCTTTGATCTTCACAGGAAGCAGCGGAAGAGACTCTTTCAGAATCGCATTGATCATCGCCTGATCGTCCTTAATGCCGTAATCGATGATATTTTCAAGACTGTAATCGTAGTTGACATCCATGCGATAGAGATTGTATCCATCCGAGTAATCTGTAAGCTGCTCAATACTGCCGATGGTCTGTATTCGGGTAAAATACAGCCCCAGAAACGAGACGGCAACTAATACAACAACCGCTAAAACTGCCACCAAAACGAGCAAAATGCGCTTCTTCGCTTTATTCATATTGTTTCCTCCTTAAATGTGTAAAACTTATGTCAACCAAATTGCATTATTGACCTCTTTGCTTTTTCCTTTTGCCATAAACACTCGTAACGGTAATCAGACCGCCGCTGACAAGTAGAAGTGCAAGCCACAACACCGAATTAATGTCATTACCTGTTTGCGGAGATTTAATATTTTCAACCTGTGAAGGTTTAGTAGTATCTTCAATCTGCGAAGGCTTAGTGGTATCTTCTGTCTGTGAAGGCTTGGTAGTATCTTCTGTCTGTGAAGGCTTGGTAGTATCTTCTGTCTGTGAAGGATCATCTACTGCTTTCGCATTAACGGTAAATGTAGTTGTTGCAGTACCGCTTTCTGATACAATACCGATTGTATGCTCGCCGGCTGAAAGTGTTGCAACATAGTCAGCTTTTAAGGTTACAATCGTACTGCCTTCCTTGACAGTGTAATTATTTTCATCAAGGATTTTACCGTCAAGCTCAACCCGGATAAAATCGTTGAATGCCGCATTAGAACGGAAGGTAAGCTCTTTCATTTCTTCTGCGGTTATGCTCTGTCCTTTGCCCTCAATGATTTCAGGCGGGAGCTTTTGGGTTACTGTGTCGTTAAGTTCGATTTCGTTTGTGCCTTTTTCGTCAGCGAAGTATTTGCCGCAATCTTTACAATGCCAATACTCCTCGTTTCCTGTTTCGATAACGGTGGCAGCCTTTGCAGGAATTTTTTCAAGATTATGATTTGTGCTGTCAATCTCGCCGTACTCTTCGCCGCAATACTCACAGATAGCCTTGTTTGTGCAAGTAGCCTCGCCGCCTGTATGCTCGGAGAGTTTTGTGTTACATACATCGCAGAGGTGGTCTTTGTCATCATCTGTGCAGGTTGTCATTTCCTCACCGCAATAATCGCAGGTGTGTTTTCCGTCAGCCACCTTGTGCTCGCCGAATGGCTCATCACAACCGTAATCGCATTTATGGTCATTGTTTGTGTCTTCGTGAACACCGATTGCTTCACTACAGCCGTAGTCGCACTTGTGGTCATTGTTTGTATCTTCGTGAACACCGATTGCTTCACTACAACCATAATCACACTTGTGGTCATTGTTTGTGTCTTCGTGAACACCGATTGCTTCACTACAACCGTAATCACACTTGTGGTCGTTGTTTGTGTCTTCGTGAGTGCCGATTGCTTCACTACAACCGTA
>CAMFTS010000043.1 GCA_945988915.1 uncultured Clostridia bacterium | reverse complement strand
ATAAACGGCGTACCTGACTGCATATAACAAGCAGTTGCAAGCATTGTACCGCTTTCACGGCGAAATTTTTCGTTACCGTAACGGCTGATAATTCTCGGATGGTCGTGATTTTCAAGATAAAGAGCATTCCAGGCAATTCCGTAAAGGTCCTTTTGCCAATGTGAAAAAGCTTTCTTGAGCTTCTTTAAGCTGAACGGTCTTGCAATGGTATCCGTCATAAAGCAATCCGCCTGCATATGGTCAAAGCCTATCATCATATCAAGCTCGTGATCCTCTCCGGCTGTGAATTCAATACAGTCCTTAGAGTTTGACATCGGTGACTCGCCGACAACGAAGCAATCATATTTATCAATAACATCGTGGCGGAATTCTTTGAGATATTCGTGAATATGCGGACCTTTCTTGTAGTGCTCGACGCCCGTTGCAATGGGAAGCGGGAAGCCGTTGGGAAGCCCCTCTTTCTTTGAAATGAATGTAATAACATCTTCACGGAAGCCGTCAACGCCCATATCGAGCCAGAATCTCATAATCGACTTAACCTCTTCACGAACCTTCGGATTGTCCATATTAAGATCCGGCTGTTTCTTTGCAAAGACATGAAGATAATACTCGTCAATTTCGGGAACATATTCCCAGGCGCCGCCCTCGAAGGTTGACAGCCAGTTGTTCGGCGGCTTCTTTCCGTTCTTGCCTTTGCCCTTTCTCCAGAAATAGTAATCGTGGTACGGATTATCCTTACCCTTTTTGCTTTCCTTAAACCATTCGTGCTCATCCGAAGTATGATTAACAACAAGGTCCATAATAACCTTCAAGCCTCTTTTGTGAGCCTCATCAAGTACCTTCTTAAAGGTTTCGAGTCCGCCGTATTCCTCGGCTATATCCTTATAATCGGAAATATCATATCCGTAGTCTGCAAGCGGTGACGGATAAATCGGTGAAAACCAGATTGCATCAACTCCGAGACTCTTTATGTAATCGAGTTTTTCAAGCACACCGTAAAGGTCGCCGACGCCGTCGCCGTTACCGTCCTTAAAGCTTCTGCACCAGATTTGATACACCGCCATTTCTTTATACCAGGTATTATCCAAAACTATCACTCCTCAAGATAAAATAATTCAACTAAATTCTATCATAATTATAATTTTTATACAACAAATCGGTTGAAAAAAAGTCAACAAAAAACAGCTTTAAAATTTTACATATTTTACATTTTAAATACCTGTGTTTTCGGCAGTTTTAACATAGCGTTTTTATTGTATTTTTTCAGAAAAGTGCTATAATAAAATCTAAACATTCATGAGAAAGGAGTGCGCTTTTACGGAACAGATTATTAAGCTTATAGTAGAAACAGATAAAGCTTCAAGACTTGATGTTGACAAGGCATTAAAACACCGTGAAGAGGTTACTCAAGAACTTACAATGCGAAAAGCTGCAATTGATGCTCAGTATAAAAAAGATGCTGATATTAAAGTTACAAAAGCAAGAATTGCGGCTCAAAAAGAGACTGAAAATTTCAAAGAGGATTTAGTATCTCTTGAAAAAAGAAAAGCTGAAAAGTTACAGCGTCAGTATGACGAAAATCATGAGGCTTGGGAAAAAAAGATTTTTGAAAATATTACAGGCAGATAATTCTGCACTTATAAAAAACAATTTCGGAAAGGAGTATGGCTTTGAACAAAATATCATCACTTTCAGACAACGCAATTCTTGCTAAATCGAGAGCTATGACTTGCGATATATTAAAAGCCGAAGACTATTCAGCTTTAACCAACAGCCGTAATCTTTCCGAAACGGTCAGCTATCTCAAGAACCGTACTGTCTATTCAAACGCAATTTCTTCGCTCTCAAGCATAAATATTCACCGTTCAAGACTTGAAGCCGAAATACGCAAATTCAATCTTGAGCGAACCGCAAATCTTGCATCTTTTGAAAATGCCGTCGGACAAAAAATGCATCAGATAGTTTTTCTCAACTATGATGTAAACCTGATTTTAAGCTGTGCGGACCATCTTGACACGAACAAGGTTTCCGACTTTTCGCTTTTTACTCCTCAGGCTTACTTTAAAAATTCTCAGCTCAACCCGACAGCGCTTGAAAAGGCAATGAGCTTTGAAGAATTTTACGAGGCGCTTTCGGGTACCCGTTACCAAAAGCCGCTTGATATTTTTAAAAACGGCAACGCCTCTTTTACAATTACGGCGCTTGAAAATGCGTTGTATCAATACCTTGGAAGCGAAACAAAACGAGTTATAAAAAAGAATTACTCAGGCAACGCAAAAAAAGAACTGCTTGAACTTTTTGAAATGAAATCGGATTTCAAAATGATTGAAAGTATTTACAGAATGAAAAAGTATTTTCCGGACATTAAGCTTGATTATTCAAACATTTTCTATACAGGCTTTTCAGCACTGTCTCTTGAAGAAATTACAGATTTAACAAACGCAAAGAATGTCAACGAGTTTTTCAGGCTTTGCAAAGGAACAAAATACGGAAAGTTTCTCGATGAGCAGTATAAAGACCGGATTGAGCTTTGTACGCACACGGCTCAGTTTAAAATAAACAAAAAGAATTTAAGGTTTTCCACTACTCCGGAGGTTGTAATGTTTTCATTTATGGGCTTGCTTGAAAACGAAACAAAAAACCTTATTCATATAATTGAAGGAGTGCGTTATGAATTACCTCCCGATGAAATCCAAAAATTCCTGATATACAGTGATAACGAAAACTAATGAAAGGAGAACAAAATGGCGATAGAAAAAATGAAGCCTGTTAAAATAAGCGGACCTCTTGACAAAATGCCGGTTGTAAGCGGTAAGCTTTATGAAAGTGAGTGCTTTCATCCCGAGTCTGCGATAAAGCTTGTTTCGGCAGATATGGGCTTTGTTCCGTTTGCTGATGAAAGTCCGTATGCGACAGAGCTTTCGGAGCTTTCGGAGCTTGCAAAAAACGCCGGTTTTGACCTTGAATTATTAAATTTCAAAGAACAGGCCGAATACGACGAAGAAGATATTGAATATATAAAAAATGTTGAAAAGAAAATTGAAAAATTCAAAGAAACGATAGCTTCGTTAATTGAACAAAAGAATATCTGCAAAACAGGCATCTTAAGCTACGAGCATTTTAAAGGCCTGGATGTAAATCTTGAAGATATTGCGGAATGTAAATTCATCAAAGTACGCTTCGGACATATGCCTAAAGCAAGCTATAAGCGTCTTAACACGGTTTACAAAGAAAATCCTTATATTTTCTTTCGCATCTGTTCTGAGGACGAAACCGATTATTGGGGTGCATATTTCGCCCCTGTTGATAAGCTCGACGAAATTGATGAAATATTCGCATTTCTTTTCTTTGAGCCCTGTGTTGTACCCGGCGCATCGGGTACGGCTGATGAAATTATTGAAGAATTTCAGCGAAGCATTGCAATCACAGACGCTCAGCTCGAAAGCACTTTTAAAGAAATGGCGGAGTTCCTTAACAACGAAAAAGAGCATATCAACTATATTTATTCTGCACTTGTTTATCTCAATTCAATGTATGAGCTTCGCTCCTATGCTCTTCACAACGACAAGGTTTTCGTGTTTATGGGATTTGTTCCCGAAAGCGAATTTGAAAAATTCAAAAAAATGCTTTTGAAAACCGAAGGCGTCGGTGTTGATGAAGAAATAAACCAAAAAGATGAAGAAATCACGATTCCCGTAAAATACAAAAAGCGGAAAGGCCTTTCAAAGCTCCTGATTGAGCCTTACAAGTTCTATATTGATATGTACGGCACTCCGTCTTATGACGATATAGACATTACCGCATTTGTAGCAATAACCTATACTGTTCTTTTCGGTATTATGTTCGGAGACTTGGGTCAAGGCTTTGTACTTGCACTCGGCGGATTTCTGATGTGGAAATTCAAAAAAGCGGCACTCGGCAAAATCCTTATTCCGTGCGGAATTTCGTCAATGATTTTCGGCTTCGTTTTCGGAAGCGTGTTCGGATATGAGGAATTGCTTGACCCCGTTTATGAAAAGTTAGGTTGGCAAGGCAAACCGTTATCGGTTATGGAAAGCATAAATACAGTACTTTTGGTTGCGATTGCAATAGGCGTCGGCTTGATGGTTGTCGCAATTCTTCTCAACATTTATGCATGCATTAAACGCAGACACTTCGGAGAAGCGCTTTTCAGCCAGAACGGTCTTGCGGGCTTGGTTCTCTACATTTCAGGTGTAAATCTTGCCTCAGGCTTTATGGGCGGACCTGCACCTCTTCCCACGCGGATTTCGGCAATATTGATTGGCGTTTGTGCCGTTCTTTTATTCCTTAAGGAAATACCCATTGAAATTATGGATAAGCACACGAAATTCAAGCCTGACAGTGTTTCCGACTTTGTACTGCAAAACATTTTTGAATTACTCGAATATATACTTTCTTATATGAGCAACACCGTTTCTTTCCTGCGCGTAGGTGCATTCGTTCTTGTTCACGCAGGTATGATGATGGTTGTCTTCTCGCT
Source organism: uncultured Clostridia bacterium (assembly GCA_945988915.1). Taxonomy (GTDB): domain Bacteria; phylum Bacillota; class Clostridia; order Oscillospirales; family Acutalibacteraceae; genus Fimenecus. The sequence goes on along the minus strand of CAMFTS010000043.1, from coordinate 4,593 downwards.
CGCAGGTGAAAGCAAAAACATATTTGTTGTAATTCTCGGAAATATTCTTGTTATTGCTCTTGAAGGTCTTCTGACGGGAATTCAGGCATTACGACTTGAATATTATGAAATGTTTTCAAGATTCTTTGACGGAAGCGGCGTGGCATTCACACCTATAAGCTTCAAAAATAAAAAAGATTAATTTTTCGGAGGAATATAAAATGAAAATCAATTCAAAATTATTTAAAACAGGACTTTTAATTTTAGCCGTCGTTGCTGTTCTTTCAACCGTGCTTTGCGTAAATGTTTTTGCAACAAATGCAGATACAAAAACAGCCGAAACAGATACACAGGCTGTTGAAACCGCCGAGGCACCGACCGAGGAAAAGTCAACTGACAGCGACAGCTTTTCAAAGGGTATGGGCTTGCTCGCTGCAGCTATTGTTACTTCTCTTGCGGGTATAGGCGGCGGCATTGCCGTTGCGGCAGGTGCTCCTGCGGCTATCGCAGCTACTGCTGAAAATCCAAAATCATTCGGTAAGTCGATTATCTTCGTTGCTTTGGGCGAATCAATAGCTCTCTACGGCGTTGTTATTTCAATTCTTATTCTTAACAAGATATAAAGCGTATGAAAATGTTACTTATTACAGACCGCACAGACGCAATGATAGGCTTGCGTCTTGCAGGTGTTGAAACGGCATTGGTAAGGGATAAAGCCTCTGCCGAAGCTGAATTTGACAAAGCTTCAAATGATGAAAATATCGGTATTCTTCTCATCACGGCCGGTATAGAAAAAATGTGTAAAGATAAGGTTGATGAAATAAGGCAGACAGGAAAGCCTTTAATTTCAACCGTTCCCGATTCCGACAAATCAAGTGATGTAGGCAGTGCAATTACCGATTATATTGCCAACGCAATAGGAATAAAGATTGACTGACGGAGGTGTGAATTTTGGACACTTCAATAAACAATGCAAAAGCATTTACCGACGCCATTAAAAAGATGGCGGCAGAAGAATGTGACAGAATAAATAATGAAACTAAGACTTTAAAAGCTGAAAGGCTCAAAAGCTTTAACGAGGAAGCGGAAAGCCGTTATGTTGATTATGTCAACTATGAGATGAAAAGAATTATATCGGAGAAAAACAGGGAAATTTCCGCTCTTGAGGAAGAATCCAGAAGAAAGCTTTCTGCGTTAAGAAAAGAGCTTACCGACAAGGTATTCGCAAAGGTTGAGGAAGATATCAAAGCTTTTACGAAGACCGAGGAATATAAGGATTTACTTGTATCTTTCGTTGAACAGATTTGTGAAAGTATGCCGAACGAAGAGCTTGAATTCTTTGTCCGTGCCGAAGATATCGTACACAAAGAGTATATAAATGCGGCACTTGGAAAATTTATACATATTTCAGTATCCGACGGTATCCGTCTCGGCGGTATAAAGGCAGTAAACCGCAGAACAGGCTGTCTTCTCGACAATACTCTTGATTTGAAATCAGAAGAGCAAAAGACCTGGTTCCTTGAAAATTCAGGACTTAAAATTTAAGGGGGATTTGTTATGCAGGAAAACTTAATATTCGGCATCAACGGCCCCGTTGTTACAGTAAAAGGTCATACTGATTTAAGTATGATGGAAACCGTTTATGTCGGAAATCAAAGACTTATCGGCGAAGTTATCAAGGTAGATGAAGAGGCTACCACAATACAGGTTTATGAGGAAACCACGGGACTTCGCCCGGGAGAGCCCGTTGAGTCAACAGGCTCACCTTTAAGCGTTACTCTCGGTCCCGGAATCATCAGTAACATCTTTGACGGCATTGAAAGACCTCTTCCCGAAATTGAAAAGAAGTTCGGCGCATTCATAGGCAGAGGCGCTGACTTTAATTCTTTGAACACAGAGAAGAAATATTCCGTAAGCGTAACCGTAAAGGTCGGCGATATTCTCAAGGGCGGCGATATATTTGCAACCTGTCCCGAAACAGCGGTTATAACTCACAAAGCAATGGTTAGTCCGTTTTTGCACGGCGAAGTTGTCGAGGTTGTCAATGACGGAGAATATACCGTAAACGATACAATTATCAAGCTAAAAAAAGATAACGGTGAAATTGTTGATTTAACGCTTTGCCAGAAGTGGCCTATCCGTAATCCGCGCCCCGTAGGCAAACGCTTGCCTGCCTCTCAACCGCTTATAACCGGTCAGCGTGTAATCGACTCGGTATTCCCTATCGCCAAGGGAGGTGCAGCCGCAATTCCCGGAGGCTTCGGTACGGGCAAAACGATGACTCAGCATCAGCTTGCAAAGTGGTGCGACGCAGATATCATTATTTATGTCGGCTGCGGTGAACGCGGAAATGAAATGACTCAGGTTCTTTCTGAATTTTCGGAAATTACCGATCCTAAAACAGGCAAGCCTCTTCTGGACAGAACAGTGCTTATTGCAAACACTTCAAATATGCCTGTTGCCGCCCGTGAAGCGTCAATTTATACAGGTATTACTCTCGCCGAATATTACAGAGATATGGGTTATCATACAGCTCTTATGGCAGACTCAACTTCGCGTTGGGCAGAAGCTTTAAGAGAAATCTCGGGCAGACTTGAAGAAATGCCCGCAGACGAGGGTTTCCCCGCTTATCTCCCCTCCCGTCTTTCCGAATTCTATGAGCGTTCGGGCTATGTTCGGAATTTAAACGGAACGGAGGGCTCAATTTCACTTATCGGCGCTGTTTCTCCTCAGGGCTCCGACTTCTCCGAGCCCGTCACGCAGAATACAAAGCGATATACCCGTTGCTTCTGGGCGCTTGACAAAGCTTTGGCATATGCAAGGCATTATCCGGCAATAAATTGGAATCTTTCATACAGTGAATACACAAATGACCTTTCAAATTGGTACAGAGATAATATTTCTCCTGTGTTTATGGCATACCGCGATGAAATCTGCTCGCTTTTGCTCGAAGAAAATTCACTTATGGAAATTGTTAAGCTCATCGGCTCCGATGTGCTTCCCGACGACCAGAAGCTGATTATTGAAATTGCGCGCGTAATAAGAGTCGGATTCTTACAGCAAAATGCTTTTCATAAGGAAGATACTTTCGTTCCCCTTGAAAAACAGTTCAGGATGATGGAAATAATCATTTATCTTTATCACCGTTCAAAAGACATTGTTGCACGGCAGATTCCCATTTCAAAAATAGTTGCAACGGGACTTTTTGATAAGCTCATTCAGATAAAATATGATATTCCGAATGACAGGCTTGAAATGTTTGATGATTACAAAAAGGAAATTGACGCTGAGCTTGACAAAATCTTAAAATAAGGGCAGGTGAGCTTTTATGATAATTAAACATTTAAAACTTGATGAAATTAACGGCTCACTTGTGAGCATTAACAATGTTAAGAATGCTTCTAACGAAGAAATTGTAACCCTGACTCTCAATGACGGTACTAACCGTCTTGGCAGAATAGTAAAAATTGACGGCGAAAGAATAACCGTTCAGGTCTTTGAGGGCACTCGCGGACTTTCAATGACAAATGTTACAACTTCACTTTCGGGCGAGGCTATGAAAATTCCTCTTTCCCCCGAAATTCTCGGCAGAACTTTTGACGGACTTTTCAGGCCCATTGACGGCTTGGGAGATATTTATCCTGATGAAAAAAGAGAGGTTAACGGCTCTCCCATTAACCCCGTTTCCCGTGAGTATCCGCAGAATTTTATACAAACAGGCATTTCTTCAATCGATGCTCTTGCTACGCTTATCCGCGGACAAAAGCTCCCCATTTTCTCGGGTTCGGGTATGAAACACAACGAGCTTGCAGTCCAACTCGTAAAGCAGGCAACAATTTCAGACGGTGAGGATTTTGCAATAGTTTTCGCCGCTATGGGTGTAAAAAACGATGTTGCAATGTATTTCAGAAATTCATTTGAAGAAGCAAATGTTATGGACAGAGTTGTAATGCTCTTAAACCTTGCAAACGACCCTATTGTTGAAAGAATTATGACTCCGAAATGCGCATTGACAGTTGCAGAGTATCTTGCTTTTACACTTCACAAGCACATACTTGTTATTATGACCGATATGACTTCTTACTGCGAAGCACTGCGTGAATTTTCAAGCTCAAAAGGTGAAATTCCCGGCAGAAAAGGTTTCCCGGGTTATCTCTATTCAGACCTTGCGGCTATTTATGAAAGAGCAGGTATGATTGCAGGAGTGGAAGGCTCTGTTACACAAATCCCGATTTTAACAATGCCCAATGACGATATTACTCACCCCGTACCTGATTTAACAGGTTATATAACGGAAGGTCAGATAGTACTTGACAGAGGTCTTGACTATAAAGGAATTTATCCTCCCGTCAGCGTACTTCCGTCGCTTTCTCGTTTGATGAAGGACGGTATCGGTGAAGGCTTTACGAGAGAAGACCATCAGACGCTTGCTAACCAGCTGCTTGCAACCTATGCAAAAGTGCAGGATGCAAAAGCGCTTGCGTCCGTTATCGGCGAGGACGAATTAAGTAAAGAAGACAAGCTTCTTCTCAGCTTCGGCAACGAGTTTGAGCATAGATTTTTAACTCAGGGCTCCGACGAAAACAGAACAATAGATGAAACTCTTGATTTAGG
>CAMFTS010000042.1 GCA_945988915.1 uncultured Clostridia bacterium | reverse complement strand
GCCGTAGTTATGCGGCCAAAGCTTTCCGTTAACCATAAATCCATAGTTTTGAATCTTAGAGCTGTAATTTATATAGCCCTCGTTAATACCTACCGAATACACGCTCAACGGCTTAATTGAAGAACCGGGCTGTCTTGGTGATGTTGCACGGTTAAGACCTCTGTTTTCCGTTTTTTGACCTACACCGCCGACAATACCTACTATTCTGCCCGAATAATCCATAATTGTCATAGCTGACTGAGCGTCGGGTATATTTTTATTGTATTTAGGCATTGAAATCCTATTTTCGTAAACATATTCAAGCTCTTCCTGAATGGAAAGGTCAACAGCCGAATAAATACGGAATCCGCCGTTATAAATAGCTTTAGAAGCCTGAGATCTCGTATATCCTAATTTGTCAACGAAATCCTGAATTACTTCTTCGATAATGTAGTCAATATAGTAGCTGTTGAACTCCTGCTTCTGCTCCTGATCATCTGTCTGATCCTTTTTATCTTCAGTTTTTGTTTTGTCTTCTACATAATTATCACTGTTAGTGAAAATCATTTCATATGCAACTGCCTCATCATACTCTTCCTGAGTAAGATAGCCCTCTTTAAGCATATTATCAAGACAAGTAAGCTGTCTTCTTCTGTTAACATCGGGATGAATTAAAGGATCGTTTTTTGAAGGATGCTTTGTAATAGCGGCAAGACAGGCACACTCTGCGGCATTAAGCTCGGATACCTGCTTACCGAAGTATTTTTCAGAAGCTGTCTTAACACCGTAACAGCCGTGTGACATATAAACCGTGTTAAGGTATGCTTCGAGGATAGTGTTTTTAGAAGAATTTTTCTCAAGATTAAGCGCATTAAGAATCTCATAGAACTTTCGGCTGACTGTTTTACCGTTTTCACCCGTAAGATTCTTAATAAGCTGTTGAGTAAGTGTTGAGCCGCCGCCTGAACCGCCCATTGTCATTACAGCCTTTGCTGTACGAAGCCAGTCAACGCCGCTATGCTCGTCAAAACGCTTGTCCTCAAGAGCTATATATGCCTTTTGAAGATTTTCGGGAATCTCGTCAAGTCCTACCCATACGCGATTCTGCTCGCCGTGAAGGCGCGTAAGCTCAATTACCTCATCGTTTTTATCATATGCATAAATTATGGTAGTCTGGGCCTGATTCTCTTTGTACTCATTTATGTTTATTTTAACATCGCCGTTTACATATGATGAAGCGAATTTAAGAACATATACACAAGTTATTGTAAGTGTGAGAATAGCAGTTAAAGCCAAAGCAAAAACGACCGTAAGAAATTTTTTTTGTTTTGGACTCATAGGTTTCCTTTGTTTCTTGGGCTTTTTAGCCTTTTGAACTTTTCCCTTGTTAGGAATTTGATCCTTCATTTTAAAACGTCCTCCGTTATCAAAATGATATATTTCGTATATTGTATCACACATTTAAAAATATTTCATCATTTTTGTTAAAAAACTTAAAAAAATTTACATTTTTAATTAAAATGAAATTTACAGGTAAAAATATTCAGAGAAAAGTAAAAATTGACTAAAGGATTAAAAATTAAAGGATATAAACTATGATTAAATTTTTAGCTAAATGTATTGCTGTTGTAATGATAGTTCTTGTATTGTCTGTATTGATAACATTTATTTCCGTAACTTCAAAAAGAGATGTATCACAAAAAGAAAGCACGACCCGGGAAAGTCGTGCTTTATATACCCTATCGGATTACAAAGGAAAAATCGCTCTTTACAAATCCGGTTATGCTATGCCGGTTGAAATTTACGATGTATATGTTGATTCTCTTCCGCAAGAGGAAAGAGCGAGAATAGAATCAGGCATAAGTGCGCAAAGCGACAGTGAAATCATAAAAATCATTGAAGCTTACACAAGCTGAATTTCAATTTTGGATTTTTCAATACATTCAGGTACGGTGATTTCAAGTGTTCCCTTTTCCCTTACTGAAAAATCTGCCTTTTCACCGTTAATTTTAACCGTATAATCGTTTTTATCATTCATAACGACAATAACCGTTGAATTTTTACTGCCGTAATGAGAAAACTCACCGCGAAAAGCCGTATTATCCGTATTAAAACTATAGTTTTCACAGAAGGTGTCGAATCCGCAGTTAAATGTTCCGGGCTTATAGTAGGCAGCAGCCCAGATATTGACAGGTGCGGAAAGTCCGCCGAAATTATGGAACCAACCGCCTCTTCCCGTTGTAATTGACATCATTTCAAATGTGTAGTAAGAGTATTCAACCTCTTTTTTCCACGCGTCAAGAGCGGTTTTTGCGATTTTAAAGGCAAAATCAGTTTCACCGAGGTCAAGCATAGTTTTCCATACAAACCACTGATGAGAAAACCAGACATTACCGTTCCAATATCCGTTTGTAGCATAGTAGCCGGCTGTCATATTAACTGCCGAAATACCGACTTTGCTCATCATTTCATCTTCAGACTTAATGTGAGCAAGAATTTTCTCTGTCTGATTTTCGTCTGTGATGCCTGCGATTAACGGATAAATACCGTCCATGGTTTTATTCATATTTTCTCCGTTTTCACTGCGGAGCTGTTCAACGGGATTTCCGTTCTCATCGTGAATAACATATGAGAAATAGCCTGCGTCTTCATCCCAGGCGTATTTCTGAAGTCCGCTTGAAATTCCGGCGATATCCTTTTTGTATTCCTCGACATCTTCATTTTTTTCAAGATGCTTTGCTATAATCGAAAGAAGCTTTGCAGTCCTGATAACCTGTGAAGAAGAAATGCACGGTGCTGTTTTAAGCTGTAAATTTCTTCTGTAAGTTTCTGCCTGAGGCGGCAAATCGTCCATACCCGAGCAGTTGTAAAAATACTCAAAGGTTGTGGTCATTCCGCTTTTGAATTTTGCAGTAGTTGAGCCGTTGATTTTGCCTGCAAGAAAATCATAGAACATTTTTACTCTATCATAGTATCCATAGAGTTTATTCTTGTCGTTTGTGCGGCAAAGCATATCAAAATACTGATAAATATGCACCGGTACAGGTGAACCGTGAAGCAAAAATGCGTAATCCCTGTTATTTTCATCGCTTAAATAAAGGTCGAGAATGTATTCTGCGATTTCGGGATTATACATATTCATATCAAGGCCTATAAAGCCTGAATCCCATGTGTAGAACGAATCCCAACGCTTTCCCGGTGTATGATGAACTACATAATCTCCGTGATGATAAAGCGGATAAACCGTATTCTGAAACATTGCCGCGCGAAGCAAATCATTTGAGAATTCATATTTTTTGCCTGCCTCGTTCAGCTCTGTTTTTTCTGCTGAATTTTTCGCACTGAGATATATTTTTTCATATTCTTCAGTTGTTTTATACTCTGTTTCGTGTCCGGAAATTACAGCATATTCAACATGGCTTGTGTGAGGTGCAACATAAAGAGTATGGACAAGTGTATTCTGATAATATCCCTCGTCGGAATGTTTCCACTGAAATTCGCCCGAGAAGGTTTCCATCATATTGTCAAAGCTCGGGTCAGGCTGTGAGATTCTCGGCGTCGGTACATCTTCAAGACATCCTGTCGGAATTTCACGAAGCCTTGTTTCTTTATTAAAGGTTCGCAGACAGTATGTATCGCCAATACCCTCATATTTCATTTTAATAAGCTTGCCGTTTTCAAAATCTTCTGCATCTACGGCAGGCATAAAATTATTCTTAACCGTTTCGGTAACTATTTTGTCTTTGTCGCCGTTTTCTACTATTGCAAAAAAGTCAAATTCAATACCGCCTGTGCCGAGTGATATAAGCTTTAAATCAAATTCGCCGTTTTCAAGCTTACCGAGCGGTAAATACGCAAGTTGTAAGCCGTCGCACGGTTCAAATTTAAAGGCTTCTCCGTTGATTGTAAAGCCGGAACTGTTTTCAGATGTTGTTCGGTATCTGATTGCAAGCACTGCATCGGAATAATCATTATTTACATTGAATTTATATGAAACGGTATCTCCCGCCTCTTCACCGAGCTTTGAATACTTCGGAAGAATGTATCTGTTGTTATCTCTGTCGCCTAAGCCTTTATGCTCAAAGAAACGGTCATCAAAAAATTCGCCCTTGTGCATAGCGTCCATAGTTTCTTTATCCCACGGACGGGCTGTGTTGTATTCAAAGCAAGTATAATCAAGCGCCTTTTTGAACTCGCATTTTTCAGGTAATGAAAGCTTTACGCAGTTTACCGTGGGGAATTGAACTGCCGAAAAGAAATTCACAAGGCAATTCTGCATCATTTCCGAATTGTTGAATATCTCGGTTCTTACAAGTGTTGAATCATCGTCTAATCTCGTGAATGAAACATCTGCATATATTACATCTTTCCATTCAATATCCTGACGGTATGAATAGTAAGAATAATCGCTTTTACATTCCCACGGATGAACGCCTACGGGTATTGTAACATTTGGTACTTTTGCATCGGTATTAGATACGCACGGAAGTACAACAAGGTCAAATCTTACACCTTTCTCTGCTTCGTGGTCAACGATTTTTGAAATACCGAAATATTTTTTTGAATACGGACCCCACTTGGGCATTACATTTATCATTATCCTTTACCTCTCATCGTTTAATACTGCTTCTGCGACCTTAATTCCGTCAACGCCTGCCGAAACAATTCCGCCGGCATAGCCTGCTCCCTCGCCGCACGGATAAAGACCGCGGATAATTGTCTGCATAAACTCGTCGCGGACAATTCTGACCGGTGCGGAGCTTCGTGTTTCCGGACCTGTTAAAAGTGCGTCATCACAGGCAAATCCTGAAAGCATATTATTCATTTTAACAAATGCGTCACACATTGTATCGGTTACTTTTTTCGGTAACAATTCCTGCAGATTGGTATATTTTACGCCTGTCGGGAATGACGGCTTAACATTCTTACAATCAGTTGACGCCGTGTTGCTAAGAAAATCCTTGACAAGCTGTGCCGGAGCCGAATAATCCTCTCCGCCCATTTTAAACGCCTTTTGTTCGATCTCCCGTTGCATATACATACCTGCGAGCGGATGCTCCGAATTGAAATCCTCGGGAGAAATTCCAACCAAAACGGCACAGTTTGCATTTTCTTTGTCCCGTGCATATTCGCTCATTCCGTTTGTTACAACGGTATTCTCTTCGCTTGAAGCACAAACTACCGTACCGCCCGGGCACATACAGAAAGTATATGCGCCTCTGCCGCCCTGCGGATGACATGCTAATTTATAGCTTGCGGCTTTTAATCTCGGATGATTTGCAAATTTGCCGTACTGTGAATTGTTAATCATTTCCTGCTTGTGTTCAATTCTTGCACCGACCGAAAACGGTTTTTGCAGCATGGGAATACCTTTATTGAAAAGCATTTCAACCGTATCTCTTGCAGAATGTCCTATTGCAAGAATAACCGTATCTGTTTCAAAATCTTCAGCATTACCGTTTTTGTCAGTCAGGGTTACTCCCTGAACAGAGTTGTTATATATGATAATATCTTTAAGTTTTGTTTCAAATCTGAATTCTCCGCCGAGAGAAATGACCTTTTCCCTCATATTTTTAACTACTGTTTTTAATTTGTCGGTGCCTATATGCGGAAGCGCCGAATACATTATTTCTTCGGGAGCACCGTTTCGGCAAAATTCTGTAAACACCTCACGGATTCGGCTGTCTTTAATGCCCGTTGTCAGCTTGCCGTCTGAAAAAGTACCCGCGCCGCCCTCTCCGAACTGAATATTGGAATCGGGATTCAGCTTTCGCTCATTCCAAAAGGTATTTACGCTCTTTGTCCGCTCGTCAACCCTTTGTCCTCGTTCGACAATAAGCGGGTTAAGTCCGGCTTTTGCAAGAATCAGTGATGCAAACATACCGGCAGGACCGAATCCGACAACTACGGGACGAAGTGAAGATGTTCGCTTATTTTCAGGTAGTTCATAAAGATATTTTTCTGTTTTTATTATCTTTGAATTGTTCAGCTTCAGAATTAGACTGTCTTCATCAAAATCGCCGGAAACATCTACCGAAAAAATGAATTTTATTTCATTCTTTTTTCTGCAGTCAACGCTTTTTTTATATATTTCAAGAGTTTTAATGCTGTTTTTATTAACTTTAAGAATTTTTGCAGCTTCGTTTTTCAAATCATTCTGCTCATCTTCATAATCAAGAGGAAGCTTAATTTCATTTATTCTTAACAAGGTCAGTTCTCCTTTAAAATTGCATCGGCACAGAGTCTTCCCGAGCTCCATGCCCATTGAAGATTATGCCCGCCGCAAAGGCCGTAAACATTTACGGCTTCGCCTGTAACATAAAGATTCTTATATTTTTTACAGCGGAGAGTTTGCGGATTTAATTCATTTGTATCAAGTCCGCCTGCAGTAACCTGAGCATATTCAAAACCTCTGACGCCCGCAAGCTTAATCCTCCAATTTTTTGCAAGCTCTGCAAATTGTTTTATTTTCTTGTCGGAAATATCCTTTAAAAGCGTGTCCTTTTTTATATCGCACAAAAGCAACAGATGATTACCGAGCGCCTTAGGCAGAAAACCGCAGACAAATTCCTCGGCTGTTTTGTCGGGATTCTCTTTTTTTATCAACAATATATATGCCGAAAGCGCTTTACTTTTTATATCCGGCAGTACATCAAGTATAACATAAATGTTTTCAGACCTACTGCTTCCTACAATCCCCGATAACTGCATTATGGGAATACCTGAAAGTCCGTAATCGTTGAACTGAACCTCGCCTTTTTCTTTATATAATGATTTTCGTTCGATTTCCAGATTCACCGTACATATATTTCTAACGCCCTTTAAAGACTTTGGGAATTTTTCTGCAATCACACCTGTTAAAGCCGGCGTCGGCTTAATTATTCTAAGTCCCAGGCTTTCAAGCAATCTGAAAGAATCGCCGTCTGTTCCGTGTTGTTTTGCTGCACTGCCGCCTGCTGAAATTACAAGCTTATCGGTCTTGATGTTTCCGTTCAGAACGAATCCGTTGCCAACGCTTTCAACAGTTTTAATTTCGGTATCGGTAATGATTTTTACGCCCAAGCTCTGTGCCTGTGACAGCAAAACATTCACAACAGACGAAGCCTGCCCCGACATCGGATAAACTCTGCCCTCTGCTTCTTCTCTCAAAATAAGGCCCATTGAGGAAAAGAAATTCATATTCTCTTCAGGCGGATATTCAGACAACGCAAAGCTTACAAAAGAGCTGTCGCCCCTGAAGAAAGCCTCGGAAGAATACACATTTGTCAGGTTGCATCTGCCGTTGCCCGTTGAAAGCACCTTTTTCAGAATTCTCGGCAACTTCTCATAAACCGTCACATTGATATTTTTATTCTGTTTTTTCAAAGCGACAGCACAGATAATTCCCGATGCTCCGCCGCCGATAATTGCAACTTTCATATAGCAACTCTCTTTTGTCAAAACATAATTTTACATTTTATTATATCACATTAAGTACTGTAAAGCAAATATTATTAAATGCAATTTGACAAAGTTACTCGGTTAGAGTAAAATAATAAAAAAGTTTTTACGGAGAGTTTTAAATGAAATTTGATGCTTTTGACGCAGGAATTGAATTAGGAGGTCTTCGCAACCGCGATGATATTCGTCTTTTGGTTTGCTACCTTCTCAAAGCAATAGATAAACCGATTGAAAAAGAGCAGCTTAACAATGCTTTGCTTGAAAACGGTCTCGCAAATTATTTTGAAATCAGTCAGGCAATTACGGAGCTGCTTTCTAACGGTGCAATTGATATGTTAATTATTGATGACGAGGAATGTTACAAAATTCTCCCGAGAGGCAAGGAAATTGCTGAAAATCTTGAAATGACTCTTCCGAAAACCGTCAGAGAAAGAGCCGTTAATTCGGCAATAAAGCTTCTGACATTAAAAGAGGTAGAGAGAGAAAACAGAATTGATGTCGAAAAGGTCGAAGACGGATACAATGTAACATTTTCTCTTATGAGCGGTAATGACGAGCTGATGAAGCTCACGCTTTTAGTCGGTGACAGTATGCAGGTTGAGTCTGTAAAAAAGAATTATCTTGAAGACCCGATTAAGCTTTATTCAAGCATAATAACAGCTCTTACGGTTTGACATAATACCATAAACAGAAAGCTCCTCAAAACGAGGAGCTTTTTTGCTGTTATTATTTATAATCAAATGCTGTAAATATCTTTCCGCAATTTTCACAACGATAGGCTTCGGCACCTGCTCCGATACCTAAATCCAACGAATATAATTTCGCTTTAAGTGTATTTAAAAAGCCTTTTTTATTCTTATCTTCATTTGATATATAAAACAATTCCTTAGGTCTTGTAATATGTGTGCTTTCAATACTACCGCTTTCCATTTCACAATTACAAACAGGGCATTTCATAAGGCTTACCTCCGAATTATTTATTAAACTAATTATATACTTACATCTTTTTTAAGTCAATAATCAGGACTTGCAACTATCGCGCTCTTTACTCATATATTTTTGAGAAAGGGTGTGATTTTTTGTTATTCACTTTATTCTCTTCTATTTTTGCAAATATGTTTTACCTTATGCTTCATATTGAAAATCACGGCTCGTTTCCAAAGCCTCTTTCGGCAAAGGAAGAAAAAGCCGCACTTGAAAGAATGAAGCAAGGTGATAATTCTGCTCGGGATTTGCTTGTAGAGCACAATCTTCGGCTTGTTGTCCATATCATTAAGAAATACTATTCAAATTATTCCGATCAGGACGATTTGATATCAATCGGAACTATAGGTTTGATTAAAGCGGTAAACAGCTTCGACAGTGACAAAGGTACCAGGCTTGCAACATATGCCGCAAGATGTGTTGAGAATGAAATTCTTATGTATTTCCGAAACCAAAAGAAAACCTCTCAGGATATATCAATGAGCGAACCTATTGATATGGATGCAGAGGGTAATCCCCTTACGCTTTCAGATATAATCTTCACAGATGATACAGTAACAGATGATATTGATAAAAAGCTTAAGATTGAAAAGCTGCGTGATTTAATCAACGCTATGCCCAACGGCAGAGAGAAAACTATTATCATAAAGCGTTACGGACTTGACGGGAAATTTCCGTTAGCACAAAAGGAAATAGCTTCAATGTTAGGAATTTCGCGTTCCTATGTGTCGAGAATCGAAAAAAAGGTACTTGAGGATTTAAGAAAAAATTTTGACGAGTAAAGAAGTATGTGTTAGAATATTCACAGAAAAATATCAAGAAAGAAAAATGCTATGGTTGAACAGATTTTAAAGCTTCAATCCTCTTGG
>CAMFTS010000041.1 GCA_945988915.1 uncultured Clostridia bacterium | reverse complement strand
TCCTCTACGTCTCGTGGGCTCGGAGATGTGTATAAGAGACAGATCTAATACATATCAAAAAAATATATTGACAAGAATTTACTTTTGTATTATTATATTAAAGCACTCGAGAGAGCAAACTAAATATCGCGGGGTGGAGCAGTTGGTAGCTCGTCGGGCTCATAACCCGAAGGTCGTTGGTTCAAGTCCTTCCCCCGCAACCAAAACAGATACCACTATTGATACAATTTGTGCCATTAGTGGTATCGTTGTTTTATATAGTATTTAAGCCATTTATAAAGCATAAGCGTTGCATTTGGAAATTTGTTATCCCTCTTGCAACGCTTTTTATTGCTTATTAAGTTGATTACCAAGAAAATCTATCTAACCTATCGTTAAACAGCTGAAATACAACTATATGCAAATAGACGCAGTAGTTGATAAATTGTTGTGGACATCATTTTCTAACGGGAATGGTAGATTTTTTGGTTGTACAATTAAAACCACATTGCGCCAAATAATCACTTGTTGTAGCCAACGCATTATCATTTTCAATGAACGGGCTAATTAAAACTTCTTTCAAATACGAAGACCCTTTTTCTACCACAAGGTCAATATAAGGAATACAGGACTAATTAATCTTGTGTAGTCTTTTATTATGTTGGGAATACTTTAATAATCTACACCACAATCGAAACTTTGCTTCCGCCTGTCTTTTCTTTTGTTACGATGACCTGCTTGTCAATTTTTTCTTTCAGTTCTGCTACGTGAGAGATAATACCCACAAGACGATTGCCTTCAGAAAGATCTGCAAGGGCTTTAATTGCCTGTTGTAAGGATTCTTCATCAAGAGAGCCAAAGCCCTCGTCAACAAACATAGTGTCAAGCTTAATGCCACCTGCATTCGACTGAATTTCATCAGAAAGACCAAGAGCTAATGAAAGTGAAGCCTTAAAACTTTCACCACCTGAAAGAGTCTTTACATTTCGTATTGAACCGTTATAATGGTCTTTTACATCAAGTTCAAGACCACTTTGACTGCGATAGTTAGACGCTTCTTGACGACGAACAAGTTCATACTGACCATCTGACATAACCATAAGTCTTGTGTTTGCACGATCAATGATTCTGTCAAAGGAAGTTGCTTGGATATATGTTTCAAGCATAATCTTTTCTTTACCCGAAACATTACCATTTGCAGTATTTGCAAGTGCTTTTACCCAAGTCCATTTTTCTTCAATGGTAGTAAGTTCAGTTGCCTTTTTACTGATGTTTTCTTGTGCTCGATTATTAGTATAAATTCGAGTTGATATTGTTTCAGATTTTTCAGTAAGTTCAGTTTTCTTTTCAGTAAGAGCATTCTTTTCTTCTAAAAGTTTTTCTGTATCAATATCTTCTTTAGACTCAAGTTGTTTTTCCAACTGGTCTATTTTGCCTTTTAGTCCCGCTAATTCTTTTTCAAGGTCAGCATATTCGGTTTCTACTTTTTCAAGAGTATTTTTGTGCAACTGAATTTCATCTTTCAAGTGTCTTACTGTATCTTTCGCTTCTTTTTTACTCTTGAATTTCAACTTTTCAGAAAGCTCTTTAATCTGTTTTTCAGTTTCAGTAAGTTTAGCCTTATTTGCATAAATATCCGATTCTGTTTTTGATATAGACTTGTTTAATTCTTCAACAGACTTTTCTTTTTCAGGAATTTCTTCTTCTAGAGTTGCCTTTCTAGTGATTGTTACTTCAACCTGATTAATTTTTGCTTGAATTTCTGCTAATTCGGCATTTAGAGTTACTAATAAATTATCAGTTTCATTATAAGCCAAATCGAATTCAATTTCACCTAAAAGTTCATGGATTATTTCAATAAGACTCTGCTTTTCGGTAGAAACTTTACCTGAGATTTCACCAGCCTTACAACTTGCATCTTCAGAAGACTTTGATGCATTATCAGCATCTTTCTTTGCTTGTTTAAGTTCTGTTTCTGTTGGTACTTCAACAGGTTTTTCTGCTTTTTTAGGATGCTCTGTTGACCCACAAACAGGACAAGGCATATTATCAACAAGTGTTTCAGCTAAAACACCTGCCTGAGAATCAAGGAATAACTTGTTAAGAATATCATAACGAGATGTTTTTTCTTTTGCCATTTCAGTTGCATTTTTGTACTCTGCCTGAGCGCTTGCAAGGTCTTTTCCCAACTTCACAAAGTCATTTAATCTTCTCTTTAATGCTTTTGCACTCTGCTTTTTGTTTTCAGTTTGTTCTTTAGTGTTAAGGAGTTTTTGCTTTTCTTCACCAACATCAGAAATAGTTGATAATTCTTCTTTAAGCTTAATTATTTCATAACCAAGAACAGTATGATTTTTCTTGTTTGATTCGCACAAATTTGTTGCTGTTTCAAGTATTTCAGACAATTCAGTAACTGTGGTTTGCTTTTCTAAAAGAAGGTCATATTCATCATATTGAGCTTCAATTTCAGTTACCTTTTTCTGCTTTTCTTCAATTGCAGGGTTTTGACCTTTTAATTCCTTTACTTTTGTAGAAAGGTTTTCAAGTATCGGAGTTTTATCAGCTTGTTGATTTTTTGCGCTAACAAGGTCTTTTTCTGCTTTTGAATACTCTTCTGCCTTTGTAAGACTTGCATTGACTTTTTCAACATCCTTTTCGATTTCAGCAATGTCTTTCTGTACCTTTTTTGAAAGTTCAGTATCTTTCTCAACAAGTTTTCCAATAAGTTCGACAACATCGGCGGTCATCATGTTGCCTGATTTTGCTTTATCAACCTCAATTGAAAGCACATCATCTTCATCACACAAAATTCCATTGATATACTGATTGACACTATCCTTAGCTCTGTCATAATCTTTGGAAAGTTCACCTGATTCACTCTTCAATTTATCCTGCAAAATCTGATAATATCCTGTTTTGAAAATCTCACGAAAAATCTTTTGTCTATCTTTAGTTTCTGCAAGAAGGAGCTTAAGAAAATCACCCTGTGCAATCATAGCGATTTGTGAAAACTGATTTCTGTCAATGCCAATAATCTCACGAATCGCACTATCAACCTCTTTAGGACGGGAAACGACTCTGCCATCGGGGTATGTAAGACAAGCTTCTGCTTTTTGAGTAGTTGTGCCGTCCCCTTTTTTAGCAGGTCTTTCATATTCAGGATTTCTTTTTACAATGTATTCTTTGCCTGCATTAGTAAATACAAGTTCAACTTCTGTTGGAGTATCTGGCTCAGCATATTTTGAACGAAGCATAGAGGCTTTACGATTATCTCCACTTGGTTCACCAAAAAGAGCATAGGTAATGGCGTCAAAAATCGTTGTTTTACCTGCACCGGTATCACCTGTAATGAGATATATACCATTTGCACCTAATTTTTCAAGGTCAAGGTTTGTAACACCTGCATAAGGTCCGAATGCTGAAATCTTAAGTTTTAATGGTCTCATTTCTCATCCCCCCATATCTCGTCAATAAGGTTTTGTATAAATTCACTTTGTTCGTCACTCATTGGTTGGTTATTCTGTTTTTCATAGAATTCGGAGAACAGTGTGAATGGTGACTTTCTTTCAACATCTTCTGCGCCACCAACAAATTGATTACTGCG
Organism: uncultured Clostridia bacterium; assembly: GCA_945988915.1. Classification (GTDB taxonomy): domain Bacteria; phylum Bacillota; class Clostridia; order Oscillospirales; family Acutalibacteraceae; genus Fimenecus. The sequence goes on along the minus strand of CAMFTS010000041.1, from coordinate 6,014 downwards.
TGTTCTTTTATTGTCATAATCAAGCTTCATAAGGTTAGGATAAATCACACGAAGCTTATTCATTGCATCGGGTATATCTTCTTCATCTGTAAGGATAATGTGCGTATAATCATCACAATTTGTATTATCATAATTTTCTTTAAGAGTGATTTCGTCATAAGTACCCTTGATTTCTCGCATATCACGATATGGAGTAAGTGGCACAGTGCGAATTTCCACCTCGCCCTTTGCGCCCATTTCAACAACAGTTACAGATTTCTTGTGATTTGCCTCTGAAAATGAATATTTAAGTGGTGTACCACAGTAGCGCACAGTTTCACGAGCCATTTTCTGAGGTCCATGAATATGACCAAGTGCTACATAGTCGAAACAATCAAAAACAGTAACATCAACATTATCAGTACCACCAACTGAAACATCCTCAGAGTCACTTCTGGAAGCACCCGTTACGAATTGGTGTGTGATTATAATATTACGTTCATTTTCGTCAACATTCATATTGTCAACTGCGATTTTTACTGCGTCAGTATAACTTTCAATTTCAGTATCAGGAAAGAAACGACGCACATTGACAGGCTTGATAAACGGAAGCATATAAACATTAACATTACCATGTTCATCGGAAAGTATATGGGGTGTAACTTGTCCATCATAAACAGGGCTAATATGTATTCCACTCATATCCATAAGTCGACTACCGAATGCAAGACGCTCTGCACTGTCATGATTACCGCTGATTATATATGTAGGAACTTTTCTTTCTGCAAGACGGAAAATAAAATCGTCAAGAAGCTGAACTGCCTCAGCAGATGGTACAGATTTGTCATAAACATCACCTGCGATAATAATACCGTCAGGCTTTTCATCATCAATAATACCAAGAATAACTTTGAGAATATATTTCTGGTCTTCAAGCATAGAAAATTCATTGACACGCTTGCCAATGTGAAGGTCTGAGAGATGTATAAATTTCATATTTTTTCGTCTCCTAAATCGTAAAAAATACCTATAATATTATAAATCAATATACCTTTAGTGTCAATTAAACACTGTACATAAAAAAGGACTGTGGTTTTTGTTGAATTGCCCAACAAACTTGACTTTTGATATATATAATGTGGACATAATATTTAACACATGCAACACTCGGTACAAAAATGACGAATTGTATCAAATAGTGTAGTCGATGCCATGAAAAAAAGCACTTCTTCGGAAGTGCTTTTTTCAATGAAATTCGTTACGTGCGGAACGAGTGAAATAGCTTGCGCTCTATTTCGTATTCTGCTACAATAATTTATATCAAAGATTTATAGGTGATAATATGAAAAAGATTACTGTAACAAATAACGAGTTATTGTTTTCCCGAAAAGGAGAATTGATACGCATTACCGCCTGTGGTGAAAATGCTATTCGCTTTCAGAGTTTTCCCGATTGCCGAGTGATTGATGAAAACTATTGCCTTATGCCTCAAAATACTGAAGCCGTATTTGAGGACAACGGTACATGGGGAACCGTTACCTGCGGTAAACTGAAATGTGTTATCGGTACAAGCGGCAGAGTTGTGTTTTATTCGGACGGCAAACAAATCCTCGCTGAAAAGCCCGAGCTGACTTTTAGCGACGGATTCCGTCACTACGAAAACAAAGGTAGTGGACTCTGGTCGGCAAGAGTGACATTTGAACCCGACGAGAATGAACACTTTTTCGGTATGGGTCACAGTTGGGATAATGAATTTGACCTCAAGGGAACGAGTATTGACATAAGAAATGTCAATGCAAAATGTACGATTCCTTATGTTTACTCATCTCTCGGTTACGGATATTTATGGAATGTACCCTCAACGGGACTTTGCGAGCTTTCTAAAAACCGAACCCGTTGGAGTAGTGATTGCTGTCAGGCTATTGACTATGTTGTGATTGCGGGTACTCCTGCTGAAACCTGCAGCGTTCTTGCGGATTTAACAGGTCACGCACCTGAAATGCCCTCCTGGGCAACGGGATTCTGGCAATGCAGACTCCGTTACGAAACTCAGGACGAGCTTTTATCGGTTGCAAGACGATACAAGGAACTCGGAATCCCTCTTTCTGTCATCATCTGCGACTACTTCCATTGGACAGAGCAGGGTGATTACAAATTTGATCCGAAGTATTGGCCTGATGTGAAAGCAATGACGGACGAGCTTCACGAAATGGGTACGAAGCTTATAGTTTCCGTATGGCCAACCATAAACGAAAAGAGCGAAAATTATTGGCATATGCTGGATAACAATATGCTTATTCGTTCAGTTCACGGTTCGGACAGAGTCTTTAATTTCTATGGTTGGCAGGCAGAAATTGATGTAACGAATCCCGATACAAGAGAGTTCGTATGGAGCAAGCTTAAAGAAAACTATATAGACAACGGCGTAGATGCACTCTGGTTTGATGAAGCCGAGCCTGAGATTCACCCCGAACAGTTTGATAACCTCCTCTGGCACAAGGGTAGAGCCGATAAGGTGGCTCTTTTATACCCATACTATTATTCGAAAATGGCATATGACGGCTTTAAATCTATCGGTAGGGATGATATTATCACGCTTACGCGATGCGGATATTTCGGCAGTCAGAAATTCGGTTCGCTTGTCTGGTCGGGAGATATTCCCTCAACCTTTGAAAGCCTTTCTCATCAGGTGAAGGCGGCGCTCAATATATCAATGTGCGGCATACCCTGGTGGAATACAGACATCGGCGGCTTCTATGACGGGGATACGCAGAGTGAGGACTTCAGGGAACTCATTGTCCGTTGGTTTCAGTTCGGTCTTTTCTGCCCGGTTATGCGGCTTCACGGTTCTCGCCGCAGACACAAAGAGGCAACACCGGACATTCTTGAGCCAAGCGGTGATCCGAACGAAATCTGGAGCTTCGGGGAAGAGAATTTCAATATATTAAAAGATCTCATTTTCCTTCGGGAAAAACTTCGACCGTACATAAAAGAGCAGATGGATATTGCCTCAAAAAAAGGCTATCCCGTTATCAGACCTATGTTTTTCCATTTCCCTGATGACGAAATCTGTTACACTCTTGACAGTCAGTATTTCTTTGGCGATGATATTATTTTCGCACCGATTGTAAATAAGGGACAGACAGAAAAAGAGATCTATATTCCTGACGGCGAGTGGGTACTGACAAAAGACGGCAAAGCTTACACAAAGGGATGGCACACTATTCATGCCGAAATTGATGAATTTATTGCCTTTGTAAGAAAGGGTGCCGAAGTCGTAAAATGTTTCGATAAATAAAGTTAATTTCATACAAAAAGCTGACCCTGAAGACTTAATTCAAGGTCGGCTTTTATTCTTTGGTTATCATATACCGATATAAGAGAAAAACAGTTCGTAATCTGACGGGCTGTTTTTTGTTTTTTTTACATAAAGTGGATATACTATTTTTAAAAAGCTGCAGAGGTATCATATGGAATTTATTAAATTAATCGGGACATCATTTTTATCCGTAATTACATTATTTATTATTGCAAAAGTTATGGGGCACAAGCAATTAGCACAGCTTGACTTTTTCGATTATATATGCGGCATTACAATCGCTTCGGTTGCTGCTGAGCTTGCAACTGAGCTTGAAGCACCATGGAAGCCGTTTACCGCATTAGTCATATACGGTTTAGTATCCATTATTTTAAGCCTGATTACACATAAGCTTCCGCAATCCCGCAAGTTTATCAACGGTTCACCGTGTATTTTATTAGACAACGGAAAGCTTTACCGTAAAAATATGAAAAAGTCAAAAATCGATTTAAGCGAATTTATGGTAATGTGTCGTGAGCAAGGTTATTTTGATTTAAAGGATATTCAAACTGCTGTATTAGAATCAAACGGTCAGCTTTCAATACTGCCGAAAAGCCTAAAACGACCTGCAACGCCGGAGGATTTGAAGCTTGAGCCGGAACCTGCTCATATAAATACGGAAATAATTATGGACGGTCGAATCATGGGTGAAAACCTGAAGCGAATCGGCGTTGAGGAAATATGGCTTCAAAAGGAACTGAAGAAACAAGGCTACAAAAGTGCAAAAGAAATATATCTGGGAGTATGCGATGAAAAATTAAACACAACATTTTTTAAAAACATTTGAGAAAAACAGTGTAAAGGAGCAGATTGTTTTCTGCTCTTATTTTTTTTACGAATTCTTTTGATTTTGCATATTATTATGTTGAATTTCTATCAAAAAAGTGTTTTAATATATATGGTTAAATGAATGGAGGAAAAACATGCTTGAAACTATAAAAGAAATTAAGAATTATTCTGCAAGACAAAAGAAAATCTTATTAAAAAGATTGACTCCTTTTATTGCGGTTATCATAGTGGTTTTTATTGTAATTGCTTGTATTATTGTTGCTTCAATTTCACCGAAAAAAACAGAGATTTCAGTATCAAGCGTAATTACGGAGAAAAAGAATTATAAGATAGAGAATCTTTTTTGTGAGACTCTGTCCGAACAGGCGGTAACTGACGGCTGGAGATACTATTATGTTGATACTGCCGACAGCGGTGCAACAATTAAAGATTGGATTTCACCTGAAGGCTGTGTTGCGGTCGAATTAAGTATTGATGTGACTAACTTATCTAAAGAGGCAACTACATTTTCCGACAGAATGGGTTGTAAGTTGGTTTATAATAATTCTCAGGAGATGACAGCATCGGTTATGCAGGAAAATCCTAACCAAATAGCTGAAAACGGCAATAAATGCCGTTCAACGGTTAGTGTTCCTATAAATAACGGCGAATCTGCCAAGTGTTGGTTTATGATTGATATACCTAAAGAAATGCGTGATTCAAGTTTGCCGTTGGAAGCAGTAATTACTGTCGATAATAATACTTATACAGTCAATCTTCGTGAAAATATGAAAATTTTCTCAGAGTAATACATTAGACGGATTATAAATCCGTCTTTTTTGATATTAAATTTATACATTTACTATCAAATATGATTATTGCAAAACAGTACATTATTGCGATATAATATAAATCGGTGATTGTTATGAGTAAAGCTATTGTTATTACAGTTGCGGGTAAAGGCGGAGTGGGGAAAACTTCAATTTCCGCTACCATTGTCCGATGTCTTTGTGAAAGATATCCCGACAAAAGAATACTTGCTATTGACGCGGACCCTGCGGTTGGGCTTTCAACAGCTTTAGGTGTTGATGTCAAAATGACTATTGATGACATAAGAAAAGAAATTATAAGCTCTGTTGATATAGGTGATACCAGAGGTGCGATTGAGCTGTTAAATGAGGCAAAATACAGGATTTTTGATGCACTTGTTGAAACGGTCGGATATTCTTTTATAGCTGTAGGCAGACCTGAAACAGCAGGGTGCTACTGTAAAATTAATTCTTATCTGAAAGAGGTCATTTCAATAGTTTCAGAAGAATTTGATTTTGTTGTAATTGACGGAGAAGCCGGCATTGAACAAATAAATCGCAGAGTAATGGAAAAAGTTACGCATTTACTTTTAATTACTGATGCGAGTAAAAAAGGGTGTCGGGTAATCAGCACAATAAAAAGCGTTGCCGATTCACTTGTAATGTATGAAAAGGTCGGAGCAATCGTAAACAGGTTACCCGACGATTCTTTTAAAAAATATATAGATACAAACGGCATTGAGATTCTGAATTATATTTATGAAGATAAAAATTTGTCTGCTTTTGATATAATGGGGGAAAATGTGTTTAATCTTCCGAGCGAGTCAAATATAGTTACAGGTGTTAAAAAAGCACTTGAAAAAATGGAGGTATTAGGGTGAAGGATTTAAAGCATTTGATTTATTTCGAAAATTTACTGCAGGAAGCTAAAAACGAGCTGGTTGACCAAGCAATCAAAGACGGAAAAAGAGCAGTTGCATATACCTGCTACCATATTCCCGAGGTTTTGCTCAATGTTGACAACTGTTTTTCGGTTCGTTTAAGGGCACCGAGAACAGGTTCTATGGATATCGCAACTTATTATTTAAGTTCATATCTTT
>CAMFTS010000040.1 GCA_945988915.1 uncultured Clostridia bacterium | reverse complement strand
TAATGCCGATAACATCATCAATTATAGCTGCACTTAAAACCGTAGTGCCGACCTCGGTCGAAAGCTTGCCGAGCTCTTTAAGCGTCTGAACTGTAATGCTGACTGAAGTTGCTGTCATAATGACGCCGATAAAAACAGCCCTGTAAAATTCGGGTGAGCCCAAAGGTGACATTCCGTAAAAGGCAAAATATAAGAGCGTACCGCCGATTAACGGAACAAAAACACCTGCACAGGCAATTGCAAATGCTTTTCCTCCGGTTTTTATAAGGTCTTTAAGATTAGTTTGAAGACCTGCAGAGAACATAAGTAAAACAACGCCGATTTCAGCCATTTGAGAAAGAAAATCAGTTTGACCGACAAGCCCTAAAACACTCGGACCTATTACGACGCCGGCGATTATTTCACCTACAACCTGAGGTGCTTTCAGTTTCCTTGCAATAATGCCGAAAATCTTTGCCGATATTATTATAATACAAAGGCTTTTAAATATTAAATAAGCTTCCATATCAATTACTCCTTCACTGTTAATATATTATACTAGTAAAAAAATAAATTTGCAAATTATTTTAGGTGAAATAATGTCAATATTTATTGAAATTGCAATTAAAAATGTATATAATACTAACAACTATAAAAGAAAGGAAATAGTAATGAAAAAATATTTCTCTCTTTATAAGAAGCAGTTTATACTCGGTCCTGCTTTTAAACTTGCAGAAGCGATACTTGAACTGCTTGTACCGCTTGTAGTAGCACAGATAATTGATATAGGAATTGCAAACGGTGATAAATCCTACATTTTGAAAATGGGCGTGATTCTTTTTTTGCTCGCATTTTTCGGCGTAGTTTTTGCAATTATTTGTCAGTATTCCGCAGCGGTTGCGCAACAGGGCGTAGGTACTCATTTGAGAAACGACTTGTTTAAGAAAATCAATATAATGTCCGAAGAAGATATAGAAAAATTCGGTTCGGCTACTTTGATTACAAGAATTACAAACGATGTAACACAGATTCAGTCGGCAGTTGCAATGCTGATACGGTTAGTTTTCCGCTCTCCGTTTCTGATAGCAGGTTCACTTATTATGGCAGTAGGTCTTGATAAGAAAATTTCTGTTATCTTCTTTGTATCCGCGATAATTGTCAGCGTAATTCTTTATATTGTATTAAGCCGTTCGCTTCCTTTATACAAAACAGTACAGTCTAAGCTTGATAAGCTTGCTTCGGTTGTAAAAGATAACCTTTCGGGAGTAAGAGTGGTCAGAGCCTTTTCAAAAACTGAATTTGAAAAGAAAAGATTTAAAAAATCAAACGATGAGTTGACTGAGCTGAATGTTAAGGTCGGAACCTTGACGGCGCTGTTGAATCCTTTGACCTTTGCTGTTTTAAACGGTGCAATAGTGCTGATTTTGTATCTCGGCGGAATAAAAGTGAATACAGGCAGTCTTCAGCAGGGCGAGGTGCTTGCTTTCACGAACTATATGACTCAAATTTTGCTTTCGATTATTGTATTTTCAAATGTTATTGTAATTTTTACAAAGGCGGGTGCAAGTATATTCAGAGTCAAAGAAATTCTTGAATTCAAAACAACCGTCAATGAAACTGAAAATGCAGATGCAACTCCCGATTTTTCAAAGCCTGCCGTTGAATTTGACAGCGTGAATTTTTCATACGGTACTGCCGAGGAAAGAGTGCTTTCAAATATAAGCTTTGCAATCAATTCAGGCGAAACCGTGGGAATAATCGGAGGTACGGGAAGCGGCAAATCGACACTTGTTAATTTGATTATGCGCTTTTATGACGCAGATTCAGGCTCTGTGAAGATTTACGGCAATGCTGTTAAAGATTATAAGTTCTCAACTCTTCGCAAGTTTTCACATATCGTCCCGCAAAAGAGCAGACTTTTCAGCGGTACGGTTAAAGAAAACCTGTTATTCGGAAATGAAAACGCAAGCGATGAAGAGCTTATAGAAGCACTAAAGATTGCGCAGGCTTATGAATTTGTTAAAAAGATGCCGGATTTTCTGGACGCTGAAATCAACGAAAACAGCAAAAATCTTTCGGGAGGACAGAAGCAAAGACTTTGCATTGCGAGAGCGCTTGTAGGAAAGCCTGAAATTTTAATATTCGACGATTCTTCATCTGCTCTTGATTTTGCAACAGATGCAAGACTTCGCAAGGCAATACATGATGAATTGAACCGAACAACAGTTATAACTGTTTCTCAGCGAGTTAACACAGTTAAAAATGCCGACAGAATAATTGTTATGAATGACGGTGAAGTCTGCGGTATAGGAACTCACAGCGAATTATTCAATTCAAACGAGGTATATAACGAAATCTGCCTTTCACAGCTTTCCGAAAGGGAGGTTGGAGCGGTATGAAAACACTTTCAAGACTTGTAAAATATATAAAACCGTTTAAATTCAATGTAATACTTGCGGTTGTTTCAGCTTTTATCGGAGTGCTTTTATCTTTATTTGTTCCCGTTCTTATCGGCAGAGCTATTGACTGCATTGTGAGTGCCGGAAATGTTGATTTTGCTCTGCTTAAAGTTATACTTATTGAACTTTTAAGCGTTATTCTGATATCTGCTTTGTTCCAATTGATAATGTCATATTCTACAAATAAGCTTTCTTTTAAAACTGTCAGACTTTTAAGGAAAAATGTATTTTCAAAGCTTAACAGAATAAGCATCAAAGATATCGATTCTACTCCTCACGGAGATATTATCAATTCCATTGTGACTGATATTGATGTGCTCTCAACAGGCATTTTACAGGGATTTACACAGGTGCTTTCAGGCATTGTCACAATACTCGGAACACTTGTATTTATGTTCGTGATAAATCCGTATATAGCATTAGTTGTCGTAGTGCTTACCCCCTTGTCATTCTTTATGGCTTCGTTTATTGCAAAGCGTGCTCACAAGAAATTCGCAGAGCAGGCTCGGCTTCGCGGCGAGCTGACAGGCTTTGCGTCTGAAATGATAGACGGTTCGCAGGTAGTAAAGGCATTCAACAGAGAAAGTATTATCCAAAGCAAATACGAGGAGCTTAATCTGAAGTGGGAAAAGGTCGGCGTGATTGCACATTTCTATTCCGCTCTTACCAACCCGCTGACAAGATTTGTCAATGCACTTGTTTATATGGCTGTTGCTGTGTTCGGCGGTATTTTAACCGTAGCAGGAACAATTACCGTCGGTGCTCTTGCATCATTCCTTGCTTATTGCTCACAATATACAAAGCCGTTTAATGAAATATCGGCGGTTATTGCAGAATTCCAGAATGCTGTAAGCTCTGCCGAAAGAGTGTTCAATTTCCTTGATATTAAGGAGGAAGCATCAGACGAAAACGGTAAGAGAATTGACAGCACAAACGGAAATGTTCAGCTTGATAATATATCTTTCTCTTATACAAAGGACAGAAAATTTATTGAAAATCTTAATCTGACGGCAGAAAGCGGCAAGGTAATTGCGCTTGTCGGACCTACGGGATGCGGTAAAACGACGCTTATTAATCTTTTAATGAGATTCTATGATGTTGACGGCGGACAGATTAAGATTGATGAAAACAATATAGCCGACCTGACAAGAGAAAGTCTCAGAAGTAAATTCGGTATGGTGCTTCAGGACACCTGGCTTTTCTCAGGAACGATTTTTGAAAACATTGCATACGGAAAAGACGGGGCAAGCTATGATGAAGTAATTGAAGCGGCAAAGAAAGCACACGCACACAGCTTTATTAAGCGTTTGCCTGACGGATATGAAACGGTTATTACCGAGAACGGCGATAATCTTTCAGAGGGTCAAAGACAGCTGATTTCAATTGCAAGAGTTATGCTTTCAGATCCGCCTATGCTTATTCTTGACGAAGCAACTTCAAGCATTGACACAAGAACGGAAGTTAAAATTCAAAAAGCCTTTCTTGAGCTTATGAACGGCAGAACAACATTCATTGTCGCGCACAGACTTTCAACAATAAAAAATGCCGATATGATACTCGTAATGAAAGACGGAAGTATCATTGAAAGAGGTACACACGAGGAACTCATAAAAGCAGATGGATTTTATAAAAATCTTTACAACAGTCAGTTTGCGGTTTATTAAGGAGAAAAAATGCCATTATTTGAAAACAGTCAGGCTCCCGAAAGAGTAATGTTGATATCTGTTGATACAGGCGAATTTGATGCAGAGGAATCAATAGACGAATTAGAATTGCTTGTCGAAACGGCGGGCGGTGAGGCTGTGCTTAAAATGATTCAGAAAATGCCGTCAGTAAATCCCGCAACCTATGTCGGCAGCGGCAGAATTCAGGATTTAAAGGAAGCGGTTAAGAATAATTGGATAGACTTAATTGTTGCTGATGATGAATTAAGTCCCGCGCAGCTTAAGAATATCGAAGATATTACAGATGCAAGGGTTATTGACCGCACAATGCTTATTCTTGATATTTTTGCCCTTCGCGCAAGAAGCCGTGAGGGCAAACTTCAGGTTGAACTCGCACAGCTGAAATATTCATTACCGTTTCTTACTGGCAAAGGAAAAGGTCTTTCAAGGCTCGGCGGCGGAATAGGCACAAGAGGACCCGGTGAAAGCAAGCTTGAAAGCGATAAGCGTCATATAAGACGAAAAATCCACGCTCTTGAAGAAGAGCTTTCACAAATTGAAAAGCGTCGTAATACAATGCGAGCAAGAAGAAAGAAGGACGGAATAATTTCCGTAGCAATAGTTGGCTATACGAATGCAGGCAAGTCAACGCTTATGAACAGGCTTACGGATGCAGGCGTACTTGCTGAGGACAAGCTTTTCGCAACGCTCGACCCAACAGCAAGAAAGCTGACTTTACCTAACGGTCAGGCTGTAATGCTTATTGATACGGTAGGACTTGTAAGAAGATTACCCCATAAGCTTGTTGAGGCATTTAAGTCCACGCTTGAAGAAGCTAAAAATGCTGACCTGATTTTAAATGTCTGCGACGCGTCAAGTGATGAATGTAACGAGCATTTAACAGTAACGGCAAATCTTTTGCAAGAGCTTGAATGTGACTCTACGCCTGTTATTTCGGTAATGAATAAATGTGACTTGGTGCCGAATATCTATGACCTTGCAGTTATCGGCAAATCTGTTATGATAAGCGCCTTGCATGGGGAAGGAATAGAAAAACTGCTGAAAACCATTGAAGAAACTCTGCCGCAAAGCCATACAAGAAAGAAATTGCTTATTCCGTTTGATAAAGGTTCAATCATTGCCAATATAAGAAAAGACGGAGTAATTCATTCTGAAGAATACAGTGACAAAGGTACTCTGATTGATGCAACAGTAAACATCAATTACCTTGAAGAAATAAAAGAATATTTGGTTTAATCAAAAAGGTGGGAATATCCCACCTTTTACTTTGCTTTTGTGTAACGCATATAAATTCTAAACATATTGTATCATCAAAAGGGTGTTGAAATTCATAAATTATTGGTGTAATATGAAAGTACCAGAAAGGTGGAGGGAAATTTATGAAAAAAACAAGAAAACTGTTGGCAATTATTTTGTCATTGGTAATGATATTTACTGCATTACCGTTAACGGCAGTAACTTCATTTGCTGTAACAAGCGGTGATTTTGAGTATGAAATACTCGATGACGGAACAGCAGTAATTACCGGTTATACCGGTACTGCAACCGAATTGACAATTCCGTCAGAAATTGACGGATATACTGTAACAAGCATAGGTGAATGGGCGTTTGAAGAGTACACATCACTTGAAAGCATAACAATCCCTGATATTGTAACAAGTATTGGTAATGGTGCATTTTGCGGTTGCACATCACTTACAAGTATCAATGTTAATACAGGTAACGAGAATTATGTATCAGTAGATGGCGTATTATTTAATAAAGATAAAACAGAATTGATTTGTTATCCTGCAGGTAAAGAAGCAACAACATATGCTATTCCTGACAGTGTAATAAGCATTGGTAATTGGGCATTTGAAGATTGCACATCACTTGAGAGTATAACAATCGGAAACAGTGTAACAAGCATTGGTAATAGTGCATTTGGTTATTGCACATCACTTAAAAGTATAACAATCCCTGACAGCGTAACAAGCATAGACTGGCATGCATTTGAAGCTTGCGAATTACTTGAAAGCATAACAATCCCTGACAGTGTAACATACATTGGTGATAATGCATTTTATAAGTGCACATCACTTACAAGTATCAATGTTAATGCAGGTAATGAGAATTATGCATCAGTAGATGGCGTATTATTTAATAAAGATAAAACAGAATTGATTTGTTATCCTGAAGGTAAAGAAGCAACAGCATATGCTATCCCTGACGGTGTAACAAGCATAGATGATGGTGCATTTAAAAATTGCACATTACTTGAGAGCATAACAATTCCTGATAGTGTAACAAGCATCGGTAGTAAAGCGTTTTCAAAGTGCACATCACTTGAGAGTATAACAATCCCTGACGGAATAACAAGTATAGGTCGTAATGCATTCTATAACACGGCATATTATAACAATGAAGCAAATTGGGAAAACGATGTATTATATATAGGTAATCATCTTATTAAAGCAAAAGATACTGTCAGCGGAGACTATACGATAAAAGACGGTACAAGAACTATTGCTGATGAAGCATTTGAAGCTTGCGAATCACTTGCAAGCATAACAATCCCTGACAGCGTAACAAACATTGGTTATATAGCATTTTATTTTTGCACATCACTTGCAAGTGTAACAATCCCTGACAGCGTTACAAGTATTGGTTATAGCGCTTTTTCAAATTGCACATCGCTTGAGAGTATAACAATCGGAAACGGCGTTACAAGCATTGGCGATGAAGCATTTGAATCTTGCGAATCACTTACAAGCATAACAATCCCTGACAGTGTAACAAGTATTGGTACCGGGGCATTTTACAATTGCACATCACTTGAAAGCATAACAATCCCTGATAGTGTAACAAGTATTGGTGATTGGGCATTTTCAGATTGCACATCACTTGCAAGCATAACAATCCCTGATAGTGTAACAAACATTGGCGATTATGCATTTGGATATTATTACGATTATGAAATTTATGAAACATGTAAGGTTGAAGGGTTTACAATTTACGGCTATGTAGGTTCAGAAGCAGAAAGATATGCAAACGACAATGAATTTGCATTTGTTGCTCTTGAAAAACCCGCACCGAGCGGAGTAATCGGCGATGTAAACGGTGACGGTAAGCTTTCAACAGTTGACGCAAAATGGATACTTCAGAATCTTGCAAGCACAAGAGATTTTACAGACGAGCAAAAAGCGTTTGCCGATGTTAACGGCGACGGTAAGATTTCAGTTGTTGACGCAAAGTGGATTTTACAGGCTCTTGCAGGTTTGAGAGATACAGTAACATTTGAAAAAATAGGATAATCATAAAAAATCTTTGGGCGAACTGTGTTCGCTCAAAGAAAAAAACAAAAAAAGAAACAACCCGTCATTTGACGGGTTGTACTTTTATCAATTATTCTTCGGGCTTCAAAGCTCTTGTGAGCCAGATATCTGCAATATCCATTGCAGCGTAAAGTCCTTTTTTCTCGCTTGACTTAACAATCTTTTCTTTAATGCTTACATCGGGGTCGGTATTGATTAACTGAACCGTAACCTTTGAAGCAAGATCAAGCTCGCCGAACTCTTTAGAAGAGGTAATCTGCATCATAATAACATAATCGTCTGTCATATTACCGTAGTAAATCGTGTTACCGTTTCTGACAAGCGGCTTGCCTTTATAAGTCAAAAAGTCATTTTTTTTGTCTGCCATTTCTACACCTCGGTTATCTTTCCGAGCTTTCCTTAAGGTACTCTTTTACAAGAGTCTGCAAAAGCTCATCTCTGTCAAGGCGGCGAATAAGACTGCGAGCATTGTTATGAGTTGTGATATAAGTCGGATCCTCTGAAAGAATATAACCTACTATCTGGCTGATAGGATTATAACCTTTTTCCTGAAGTGCATTATAAACTGCAAGTAAGGTCTGACGCATTTCCTCATCATACTCATCTTTTATTGAGAATTTAATGGTTTTGTTCGGGTCTAACATTGTGCCACCTCCTGAAAATATAAATACAAAATATATTATATACTAATAAAATTGAAAAAACAATAGAAATAACAAATAAATTTATTATGTGTTTTCATTCATATAATCAGCAATTACCTGACCGTCCTGAATTCTGATAACACGCTTAGCTCTGTCGGCAATTCCGTTGTCGTGCGTAATAAGAATAACAGTCCTGCCTTCTTTATAAAGAGTTGTGAGAATTTCCATAACATCTTCGCCTGAACGACTGTCAAGATTACCCGTAGGCTCGTCGGCAAGAATAATCGGAGGTCTGGCAGCAACTGCTCTCGCAATAGCAACTCTCTGTTGCTGACCTCCCGACATTTGTTTGGGCAAATGGTCAAGTCGATGAGAAAGCCCAACCTTTTCGAGCGCTTCGGTTGACAGCTTGTGCCGCTGTTCTGCTTTCAAACCTCTGTAAATAAGAGGTAATTCAACATTTTCCTGAGCTGTAAGGTTTGAAATAAGATTGAAACCCTGGAAAATAAATCCGATTTGCTTGTTCCTGATTTCACTGAGCTGATCGTCAGTCATATGCGAAACATCTTCACCGTCAAGATAGTATTCGCCGCTTGTCGGAACGTCCAAAAGGCCGAGCATATTCATAAGTGTTGATTTACCTGAGCCGGACTGACCGACAATAGCAACAAATTCGCCTCTCTCAATAGTAAGGCTGACGCCGTCAAGCGCACGGACCTCGTTTTCACCGGGATTGTAAATTTTATAGATATCTTTAATTTCGATAAGACTCAAAATAACACCACCTTACAAATAAATTGTATAGTAAAATCTTTTGTAAATCAACAATAAATTGTGAATTTTTTGCTCATGATATGTAAATAATATTTTAAAAGGGGTTGATATTATGGCGACTACCGGCAAGGAATATTCCGAAATGGCTAAAAACGCTTCGCCGCCTTCACCGAAACTAAAGGATTGCATAAAAGCATTTCTTTTCGGAGGACTGATTTGCACAATCGGTCAGGGCTTAATGTATCTTTACGAAAAGGCAGGACTTAACGAAGACGAAATCAAGACGCTGACATCTGTAACGCTGATTGTTTTAACTGCAATTCTGACAGGCGTGGGTGTTTTCGACAATATTGCAAAGCATGCAGGCGCAGGAACACTTGTGCCCATTACAGGTTTTGCAAATTCTGTTGTTTCTCCTGCGTTGGAGTTTAAAACAGAGGGGTTTGTTTTAGGGGTTGGCGCTAATATGTTCAAAATCGCAGGACCTGTTATCGTCTACGGCACGGTTGCGAGTATGGTGTATGGGATTATTTATTGGGTAACAACTTTATTCTAACGGGCGGATGAGGGCATCGATCCGCAAAAAAAGGCTTGACCGATTCGGTCAAGCCTTTTTAGTTTAATTTGTTTGCATATAGTTTTGCAAGTCCGCCCTCAGAGGTTTCTCGGTAAAGATGAGATAAATCCCTACCTGTTTGGTACATAGTTTCAACCACCACGTCAAAGGAAACCTTTCGACTGCC
>CAMFTS010000039.1 GCA_945988915.1 uncultured Clostridia bacterium | reverse complement strand
TTTCTTTTGCCCACTGCACCATACCTTTTGATGCGTCAACATGAACAACCTCTGCCCCTGCTTTAAGACAAGCTATTGTCGCACCGCCTGTATAAGCAAATAAATTCAGCACTTTAACAGGTTTATCGGCTTTTCTTATTAAATTCATCGTATAATCCCAATTAACAGCCTGTTCGGGAAAAATACCGGTGTGCTTAAATCCCATATTTTTAACATTGAATGATAAATCGTTATAATTTATCTGCCAAAATGCAGGAATTTTATTCTTTATTTCCCATTTACCGCCGCCTGAACTTGAACGATGATAAACTGCGTCTGCCTTTCTCCATGCAGAATGCTTTTTGGGAGTATTCCATATTACTTGCGGATCAGGTCTTACGAGAGTTATATTCCCCCAGCGTTCAAGGCGCTCACCGTCAGAACAGTCAAGTAATTCATAATCTTTCCAAGAAGATGTATAACGCATTAAACTAACCTTTCTTCAATTACCTTTGCTATACATTCAGCAAGGTATTTAATCTTATCGTAATCTTTGCCCTCGAGCATTACACGAACAAGCGGTTCTGTTCCTGAAACGCGGACAAGAACACGCCCGTCATTTCCGAGTTCTTCACTTGCTTCACGAATTGCAAGCTGAACCTCTTCATCCTTATCAAGTCTTGTTTTGCCGAAGTTCGATACACGAACATTGATAAGCACCTGCGGAAATACATTCATTTCACTTGCAAGTTCCGAAATTTTCTTTCCTGTTCTCTTAAGAACATTTAATACCTGAATCGCTGACATTTGTCCGTCGCCGGTTGTTGCATGGTCAAGGAAAATAATGTGACCTGACTGTTCACCGCCGATAGAATAATCGTTTTTAACCATTTCTTCAAGAACATATCTGTCACCGACTTTTGTCTTAACACAGTTGATACCGTTGTTGTCGCAGAATTCAAAGAATCCCATATTGCTCATGACAGTTACAACTGCTGTATTGTTATTGAGTTTTCCGTTATTTTTCAAGTATTTAGCGCATATGGCAATAATCTTATCACCGTCAACAATGTTGCCTTTTTCATCAACCAACAACATTCTGTCGGCATCACCGTCAAAAGCAAATCCCAGATCGCATTTATTTTCAACAACGCATTTCTGAAGCTGTTCAAGATGAGTTGAACCGCAGTTTTCATTGATGTTTGTTCCGTTTGGCTCTGCATTGATAATTACACATTCAGCACCTAAACGGGTGAACAATGCCTTAGCTGAAACCGAAGCCGAGCCGTTTGCACAGTCAAGTGCAATTTTCATACCCTTGAAATCGCCGTCGGAAGTCATTGCAAGGTGGAAAACATAATCGTCAACCGCTGTTGCCGAGAAATGAATTCTGCCGACATCACCGCCGAGAACAACAGGCGGAATTTTTGTTTCATCAAGAATAATATCCTCAATTTCATTTTCAAGCTCATCAGGTAATTTATAGCCGTTGTACTGAAAAATCTTAATGCCGTTATATTCGCAGGGATTATGAGATGCTGAAATCATTATGCCTGCATCATATTCGTATTCTTTTACAAGGAACGCAACCGCAGGCGTGGGTACTACATCAAGAATAAGCACATCAGCACCTACCGAACAAAGACCTGCACCTATTGCAGATGCAAGCATATGCGATGATGCTCTTGTATCCATACCGATTAAAACCTTCGGCTTATGTGAACAGCTTTCAGTAAGCACCATAGCAGCTGCTCTGCCTATTTTCATTGCAAGCTCGCAAGAAAGCTCGCTGTTAGCAACGCCTCTTGCTCCGTCAGTACCAAATAGTCTTCCCATTGTAATATCTCCTGTAAATTATAATTCAAATTTTTGTTGACCGTTATTTACAGAGTTTGCATTAAACTCAATTCCGAGGTGTTCGTATGCAAGCGGTGTAACCACTCTGCCGCGGGGAGTCTTTGAAATAAATCCGATTTGCATTAAATAAGGCTCGTAAACATCTTCGATAGTTACCGCTTCCTCGCCTATTGTTGCGGCGATTGTTTCGAGTCCGACAGGACCGCCGTTGTAATTCTTTATCATCGATGTTAGCAAAAGTCTGTCTATCAAATCCAGACCGAGTTCATCAATTTCCATTCTGCCTAAAGCAATCTTTGCTGTGTCAACGGTAATTACGCCGTTTCCCATTATTTCTGCAAAGTCCCGCGAACGCTTCAAAAGTCTGTTTGCAATTCTCGGAGTTCCTCTTGAACGCGATGCGATTTCAAGTGCGCCCTCATCATCAGCGGCAATTCCGAGTATTCCTGCGCTTCTCTGAACAATTTTTGCAAGCTCTTCCGGAGTGTACATTTCAAGTCTTGCTATTACACCGAATCTGTCACGAAGCGGTGCCGAAAGCTGACCGGCTCTCGTAGTTGCTCCGACAAGTGTAAATCTTGGTAAATCAAGTCTTATTGATCTCGCCGAAGGACCTTTGCCGATAATAATATCAAGCGCGTTGTCTTCCATAGCAGGATACAAAACCTCTTCAACGCTTCTTGAAAGTCGGTGAATTTCATCAATGAAAAGAACATCACCGTCATTCAGATTTGTAAGCAAAGCGGCAAGGTCGCCTTGTTTTTCAATAGCAGGACCCGAGGTTACCCGGATCTGTACGCCCATTTCATTCGCAATAATGCCTGCAAGTGTTGTTTTGCCGAGTCCGGGAGGTCCGTAAAGCAAAACATGGTCGAGCACATCGCCTCTTGATTTTGCTGCTTCAATATAAATTTTTAGGTTTTCTTTTGCTTTTTCCTGTCCGATATATTCGGAAAATGTCTTTGGTCTTAAGGATACCTCAATATCATTATCCACTTCATTTAAGTCAGGGGAAACAATTCTGTTTTCGTTATCAAAATCCATATCTTGCTCCTAATATTATACTGCTGAAAGATATTTTAATGCCTGTTTAATCAAATCTTCAACGCTTAGTTCTTTGTCAAGCTTACCGACGGCAACCGCAGCTTCCGACTGTGAATAACCAAGCATTGTAAGTGCCGATACAGCTTCAGCTGAATTTCCGTCACTCGCAACAGAAGAAACCGTATCAAGTTCAAGCCCTGCCTCGCCGAGTTCAAGTCCGTTTGCAAGTTTATCTTTTAATTCGAGAATAATTCTCTGTGCTTTCTTTACGCCTACACCGTTTGCTTTTGAAATCGACTTGCTGTCGTTTGAAGCAATAGCAATGGCAAGCTTTTCGGGTGTGAGCTCTGATAAAACGGAAATCGCCATTTTTGAGCCGACGCCGTTTACAGTAAGCAACAGTTTAAAGCATTCTAATTCCTGTTGAGTATAAAATCCGAATAAGTCAAGTGCATCTTCTTTGACATTCAAATAAGTGAATAAAGTAACCTTTTCACCCTTTTGTGCAACATTTTTTAAAGTATTTGTCGTTGCATAGCATTTAAACGCAACGCCGTTACAGTCAAGTGCAACGCACTGAGCGTCAAAATATACAACATTTCCCGTTATTGAATAAAACATAAGTATTTCCTCATTTTAGATTTTTAAGTTTTCCCATCAATGAGCCGCTTGAATGTGCATGGCAAATAGCCATGGCAAGCGCATCGGCTGTATCGTCAGGCTTCGGAACCTTTTCAAGATTCAGAATAACTCTTGTCATTTCCTGTACCTGTTTCTTTTCGGCTCTGCCGTAGCCGACAACACTCTGTTTAACCTGAAGAGGCGTATATTCAAAAACCTCTGCATTGTTCTGATGAGCGGCAAGTACCGTTACACCCCTTGCCTGTGCAACATCAATTACGGTTTTTGCATTTGTATTATAGAAAAGCTTTTCGATTGCCATAGCCTCAGGTTTATACTTTTGAAATATCATATTGAGGTCATTGTAAATAATTTCAAGTCTGTCAACAAAGGACATACCGGCAGGTGTTGTTATTGCACCGTAATCAAGTACGGTAAAGCGATTTGCCTCATATTTTATTACTCCGTAACCAACGATGGCATAGCCGGGGTCAATACCTAAAATTATCATTTTTACACAATGCTCCAATTTAACAATACATTTAGAAAATTATACTACAAAACATTATAATAAGCAAGAAAAAAGGAGCAAATAAATTGCTCCTTCAGTAATAATTTTTTGGCTATTATTTATAGTCTTTTTTACCGTTCTTTTCTCTCTCGCGAATTACAAATCTTGTGGGCGTTCCCTCAAGCCCGAATACCTCTCTGATTTGATTGTCAATATATCGCTGATAGCTGTAATGGAACAGGTCTTTATTGTTAACAAAGCAAACGAATGTAGGAGGTCTTGTAGATGCCTGAGTCATATAATAAATCTTAAGTCGCTTACCTTTATCTGACGGTGGCTGAACTCGTGCCGTTGCTGCTGCAAGAACATCATTCAGCTTACCTGTTGAAATTCTCATAGCATTCTGTTCATCAACAAATTTAATAAGCTCATAAAGCCTGTCCAATCTCTGCCCTGTTTTTGCAGAGATAAAAATAATCGGTGCGTAGCTCATAAATGAGAAATCATTCATAAGCTTTTTACGCTCAGCATCCATAGTGTGGCCGTCTTTTTCAACTGCATCCCATTTATTTACGGCAATAATACATGCTTTTCCCAAATCGTGAGCAATTCCCGCAACCTTTGAGTCCTGTTCTGTAAAGCCTTCCGTTGCATCAATCATAATGACACAAACATCTGCACGCTCAACTGCCATTCTTGCACGAATTACCGAATATTTTTCAATCTGATCTTCGACCTTGCTTTTTCTGCGAAGACCGGCCGTATCAATAAACAGAAACTTTCCTGTCTTGTTTTCAATTACCGTATCTGTTGTATCTCTCGTTGTGCCGGCAATATTTGAAACAATAGCTCTTTCTTCACCCGAAATAGCGTTGATAAGTGATGATTTGCCGACATTCGGTTTACCGATTACGGCAACCTTTATAGTATCTTCATCGTCACTTTCATCAATATCCTCGGGAAGGTATTTAAGAACTTCGTCAAGCAAATCGCCTGTTCCGTGACCGTGAACCGATGAAACGGCAACGGGATCGCCCAAGCCTAAATTATAGAATTCATAAAAATCGGGCGGGACTTCACCGACAGTATCACATTTATTTACGCAAAGCACAATGGGTTTGCCGCTCTTCTGAAGCATAGCCGCAACCTCCATATCGGTTGCAACAACTCCTGAGCGAACATCGGTAACAAGTATAATAACATCTGCACTGTCAATAGCGAGCTGTGCCTGACGGCGCATTTGAGAAAGGATTATATCATCAGAATATGGTTCAATACCGCCTGTATCAACAAGCAGCATATTATGACCGAGCCATTCACAGTCACCGTAAATACGGTCTCTTGTGACGCCCGGAGTATCATCTACTATTGAAAGGCGCTGACCTATGAGTTTATTGAAAAGCGTACTTTTTCCGACATTCGGTCTGCCGACAACAGCAATTACAGGTCTTGACATTATTCCACCCCCAGCATATTTTTAAGCAATTCCTCGCCGTTGTTTGCCGTAGGAATTACAGGTACATTCAGATATTTTTCGGCTTCCTTAAGAGTAATATCATCAAGGAATTTGTTTTTATCGGTTGAATGAGAAGTATAATCTATCGTCATAACCAAAGGGATAAGCAATTTTTCGCCTAATTCCTTATCTTTAAGCTGTTCTAACAGGTCTTGTCCTGTCAGCAGTCCAGCTACGGTAATACTCTCTCCGAAGAAATTATTGATTATTTTATAAACAGATATTTCTGTTCCGAATTTTTCGGAAGCCATATCACTCAATTCTTTTATCAACGGATATGCCGCAACACCGGTTGCAATCGAAATTTTTTTGTTTACCGCTTCAACATTTGTGTTTTCAACCGCAGATATAAATTCATCTCTTAACGATGTCCACAATCCAACTCCGTTATCGATTTGGGGATAATCGTCATAATAATCCTCATCAGGCAACGGTCTTTCCGCCAAGAGAAAAAACTCATCAGACGGATAACAAAGTCTTATTCCGTGCTTCTTATTGAAATCATTTGTAAAGCTTTCAATTATGTCAATAGTTTGTCCTGCTGTTTCTTTCGTATAAGGTTTTAATTCAAACAAGCCCTCGCGGAACTTGGTCAATCCTACGGGAACACAGGCTATACTTTGTACCGACGGATAAAGTTTTGCAAGCTCTTCAATACTGTATTTCAATTCTTCTCCGTCGTTTATTCCGGGGCAAAGAACCAGCTGAGTGTTTATTTTTATACCTGCATCGGCAAGTCTTTTTATTATTGACAGTTTTTCACCTGCAAATCGGTTATTCATCATTTTGACCCGCAATTCCGGATTCATTGTATGAACCGAAATATTTATAGGGCTGATATGCATTGAAATAATTCTGTCAATTTCATGCTCTGTTATATTTGTAAGAGTTATATAATTTCCGAACAAAAATGAAAGTCGTGAGTCATCGTCTTTAAAGTAAAGGCTTTCTCGCATACCTTTCGGCAACTGGTCAATAAAGCAAAAAACACATTTGTTTTTGCAATGACGCTGTGTGTCCATAAGATACGTATTAAAAACAAGTCCTGTATTTTCACTGTTCACGGTAAATGAAACAATTTTTCCGTTCTTAAGCTTAAATTCCATTTCAACGGGTAAAAAGCTCATATAAAAGTCATAGTCAAGTATGTCCTCAATGTCTTTTCCGTTAACAGTAAGCAATAAATCGCCTGCTCTTATTCCGTGAAACCAACATTTTGAAAACGCTTTAACATCACTTATTTTTACAGACAAGAACTCACCTCATTTCAAACACGATAAAAAGGCGGGGAAGATACACCTTCTCCACCTTCTGACTGACAATGTTAATCAAAGATGCAATTATGCTTCTTCTTTAGCTACTACCTGTCTGCCGTTGTAGTAACCACAAACAGCACATACTCTGTGTGTTCTCTTGTATTCGCCGCAGTTAGGGCACTTCTGGAGTTCAGGTGCGTTCATTCTCCAAACATTTGAGCGTCTCTTATCTCTTCTTGCTTTTGAAACTCTTCTTTTCGGTACTGCCATTTTTAAGATCTCCTTTATAACACGAAATTAAATACATAATTACTCGAGAAACTGTTTAAGTGCTTCAAGCCTTGGGTCAATCGGCTTTTTGCAGTCACACTGTTTCTCATTCAGATTTGTACCACAGTAAGGACACAGGCCCTTACAATCATCACGGCACAGAATTTTAGTCGGTAACGATAAAAGTATATCCTCTCTGATCAATTCGTCAAGATTGAAATGCAAATCCTCAACAAGATAGAACTCGTCATTATCTTCATCATTCAATTCAGAAACCAAAAGATGCGCAATTTCAAGCGTATTATCTTGTTTCACTGGAGTAGCACAACGGTCACAGTTTGTGTCAATGACAAACTGAACAGAAGCTGTTAATGAAACTATTCCTGTTTGATTTTTAACTAATCCCCTTACCCTTGCGGTTGAAATCTCATCGCAGTCATCAGGAGAAAACCCGTAATCAAATTCTTTTACTGAGCCTTCATTATTAAAAATCGGTTCAAGTTCAATAAACATAATATACCTCGTCAAACTAACGCAAAAAGTATTATATACATAATATCGCGTTTTGTCAACTGAAATTTTTGAATTTATACTAAATAAATCAAATAATTTCAAGAAAAACTGCCGCTTTTATGAAAGCGGCAGTAAATAATAATCAGTTAATTTTTTTGCAAAAATCAAAGATTCTTTCAGGAAGATTTTCCATATCGGTTGAAAGCGTGAATGTGAACTTGATATTAGAAAGCTTTGAAAGTCCTTCAACCTTCTGCATAAAGTCAGCAAGTGCCTCATAATCTCTGCCGCAGATTCTGAAAGTAGCGTCAACGAAAATATCTGTAATATCGTGGTCGCCTGCACAAATACCGCATAAGAAGCCGTAAAATGCATCGTAGCCTTCAACTGAGAAGTTATCAGTTGAAACAAGTCTTGCACGATAATTTACATCATATGTAAGTTTCGTTTCCTTTTCGACGCAAATTACATTGCCGCTTGATTCAGCAACAGCAGTATTTACGTTGTCAACCAAAATTTTTGTTTTTCCTGAGCCTTTATGGCCGATTATAAGAGATACCATATTATCTCCTCCTGTATATTATTTAACCGCCCCTTGCGGTAATTGACCTTAATTATGAAAGTCTCTTTTCAAGTTCTTCCTTTTGTGCTTCATATCCCGGCTTGCCGAGTAAAGCAAACATATTCTTCTTATAGCTTTCAACACCCGGCTGATTAAACGGATTAACACCGAGTGTATAGCCTGAAACAGCACAAGCTTTTTCAAGGAAGTAAACGAGATATCCGAATTCATATTCGTTCATCTCAGGGATTTCAAGAATGATGTTCGGAACACCTCCGTCATAGTGAGCGAGGACTGTACCTTCAAATGCCTTTCTGTTTACGAAATCCATTGTTTTTCCCGCAAGGAAATTAAGACCGTCTGCATTAGCGTCGTCTTTCTCAATTTCCATAGCATACTTTGGTTTATTGAATACAACAGCAGTTTCAAATAAAAGTCTTTCTCCCTGCTGAATGTACTGTCCCATTGAATGAAGATCTGTTGAGAATACTGCTGATGTCGGGAAAAGTCCTTTACCGTCTTTGCCTTCCGATTCGCCGAAAAGCTGCTTGAACCATTCGTTCATCATAGTATAGTCAGGCTCATAGGCAACCATCATTTCAACCGATTTGCCTTTTCTGTAAAGGATATTTCTTGCAGCTGCATATTTATAGCAATCATTATTCTCAAGATTTGCGTCTGTATATGCTTCTCTTGCGTCCTGTGCGCCTTTCATCATTTTGTCAATATCACAGCCTGCCGCTGCAATAGGAAGAAGACCGACTGCCGTAAGGACAGAATATCTGCCGCCGACATCATCGGGAACGACAAATGTTTCATAGCCCTCTTTATCAGAAACCTCTTTTAATGTTCCCTTAGCCTTATCTGTTGTTACATAAATTCTTTTTGCCGCTTCTTCTTTACCGTATTTCTTTTCAAGAAGGCCTCTGAAAATTCTGAAAGAAACAGCAGGTTCGGTTGTTGTTCCTGATTTTGAAATAACATTAACCGAAAAATCTTTATCTTCGCAGATTGCAACAAGCTCTGCAAGAGCTGATGAACTTATACTGTTACCGCTGAAGAAAATCTGCGGAGCATCTTTTGCAAGAATATTATAGTTCTGTGACTTGCAAAATTCAATAGCCGCTCTTGCGCCTAAATAACTGCCGCCGATACCTATAACAATAAGTACCTGTGAATCGGAACGAATCTTTTCAGCCGCTTTTTTAATTCTTGCGAATTCTTCTTTATCATAATTAACAGGAAGGTCAACCCAACCTAAAAAGTCATTGCCCTCGCCCGTTTTACTTGTGAGCTTTAAATCAGCATCTCTGATCTCTGCCGCAATACCGTTGAAGTCCTCCCGGGAAACAAATCCCTCAAGGTATTTTGTGTTAAGCTTAACTGCCATTAATTGGTTATCTCCTTTTTTTCACACATCTTATCACTTTGTAATATTTTTTACATACTTATTTTACCCTAAGTATGCTTATTTTTCAAC
>CAMFTS010000038.1 GCA_945988915.1 uncultured Clostridia bacterium | reverse complement strand
TAATGTAGTTTTTTGCTACATTAACTCTTTTTTGTCCTTTAGAGTGCGACTCTAATGCTCACCGTTTTTTTGTATCTTTTTACTGTTCAATATTTATAAACTCTTCAAGTCCGAGAACATTATCCGAGCTGTCGCCGTCAAGGCTTTCAACATTTTTCAATTTCTTATTGATTTGAAGATTTCTGAACTGCGCGTCATCAATCGTCCTTCCTGCTTCGTCAATTTTCTTTCTCGCTTTAATGAGAAGCGTGTCAAATTTACCGTACTGATCCTTAACAGCACTCAGCAATGTGCGGACCTCATTTGCTTTTTCGTTGATAGCAACTGTCTTAAATCCCATAGAAAGAGAATTCAGCAACGCAGTAATCGTGCTCGGTCCTGCTATCATAATATTGTATTCATTCTGAATTTTCTCGGGAAGTCCTGTTCTTGAAGAAGCAATTTCTGCATAAAGACCCTCTGTTGCAAGATAAAGAATTGCAAACGGAGTAGTATCGGGGATATGAATGTATTTTGAAACATCCTTTGCCTCTTGAAGAACTCTCGCCTCAAGAGCTTTTCGTGCTTCTTTGATAGCCTCCGCATCGGCTTTGTCAGCAGCGTCGCAAAGTCTGACATAGTCTTCCATCGGGAATTTGGAGTCAACCGGAAGTAAAATATCTTTTTCATTCTTTTCCGAAGACGGAATTTTTATTGCAAATTCTACTCTTTCGAGTGATTTCGGAACGGTTGCGACATTCTTTTCATACATTCCCGGAATAGTCTGATTAAGAATACCCTCAAGCTGAACCTCTGCCCAGGTACCTCTTGCTTTTACATTTGTAAGAACTCTGTTAAGTGCTGTAACATTTTCTGTTACGCCTGTTGAAAGCTTTTGCATTTCGCCTATTGATTTATATAAATTTTCAAGCTGATCGGATACCGTTTTAAATGAGCTGTTGAGTCGTGTTGTAAGTGTTGAAGTTAGCTTTTCGTCAACAGTAACACGCATTTCTTCGAGTTTTTTCTCGTTAGACTCCTGCATTTTTGAAATCGCATTTTCAATAGTTTTATTCTGCTTTTCGCTCTGTTCAATGCTTTTGTCGCGAATACTGATAAGCGCTTCGCTGTTTGTCCTGTTAATTCTGTCAATTCTTTCAGACATATTTTCAAGGCTTTTCTGCATTTCTTCGCGTGTTTTGTTATTATTGCTTTGTGTTTCCATTCTGACACGGCTGAATTCATCGCCGATATTTTTCTGCATACCGTCAATTTTTCCTTGCAGCTCTTTACTGAAATCCAAAGAAGAAATGTTATTCAGTTTTTTTGAAACAGTAAAGAATGCAGCTGCGAGGATTAAAACCGCAATCGCCAGAACTGCCGAAATTATATACAAAATGCCATCCATTCATATCACCTCTTAAAATGTTACAAACATTATACAATAAAACTTAAGAAAAGCAAATCCCATATCTGCTAAAAGTCCATATATAAGTACAAACGGGTGATTCATTTGAGAATCACCCGTATAATATTGATTGAATTTTATTTGCCGAGTTCTCTTAAGCCTGCAACAGACTGAAGAATCCATTTAGCATCAACAACAGAAACCTTGCCGTCGCCGTTTACATCTGCAACAGCGAGCTGTCCGTCAGTTAATGTTCTTGAGCCTGCTAAATACTGAAGAATCATCTTGGCATCAACAACCGAAATCTTGCCGTCCTGGCTGACATCACACATCATACCGATAACTGTGTATGTGAAGTTTGCTGTACGAGTGCCGACACTGATAACGATTGCTCTTTCGCCGGCTGTTGATGATTCAAAGCCCATATAGCCATAATCATCAATAACAGCGGTCGTTCCGTCCTTGTATGTTGCAGTAACAACCAAGCCTGTAAGGTCAAGCTCTTCGCCGATGCTGTAAACAAGCTTATCGGGAAGTGAAGTAATCTCAATCTTAACTATATCTTTATCTGTATTGCCTGAAACAAGTCCGTTATCAGCTACATACTGAGCCGCATAAGAACCTTCGTTATATTCAACGTTATCAACAAGGTTTACACAGCCGTCAAATGCGTACGGAGCAATGTATTCAAGCGAATCGGGAAGATTGATTGATTCAAGATTTGCGTTGTTTCTGAATGCGTCATTCTTAATTGTCTTAATGCCTTCGGGCAATGTAACCTCTGTAAGAGAATCACAGCCGTAGAATGCCTGCTGACCTATTTCTTCAAGCCCTGAACCGAAGTTAACCTCTGAGAGATTTGTACAACGGAGGAATGCGCTTTCCGAAATAACCTTAACGGTGTCAGGAATTGTAACGCTTGTAATCTTGTCGTTGCCTTCATATGCCGACGCGCCTATTGCCACTACCGTATAGCCGTTAAGCTCTGCCGGTAAAACAAGCTCTGTATCATTACCAAGATAGCCTGTGATTACACAAGTTTTATCTGTTTCGGATAAAATCTTATATTCGTGTTCTCCTCCGAATGCCGGAATAACAAATACTTCGAGCTCTATTCCGCAAACTGAACACTCTTTATGCTTTCTGCCCTCTGTTGTTGCAGTAGCATTGTAGTCGAGAATCCAATCAGTTGAATTATGTCCGGGAGCAGTAATAACTTCTTTATCATATTTAAAGCCGCAAACCGTACATTCTCTGTGTTTCTCACCGTCTTCCGTACAAGTTGCCTCTTTATCAATAATCCAATCGCTTATGCTGTGGCCCGGAGCCTGAATCGGTGTAACATCGTATTCAACACCGCAAACAGTACAAACATAGTATGTTCTGCCGTCTTGCGTACATGTTGCTTCTTCTGTCTGCAATGAGCTTGGTGTATGACCTGTCTGAGAAATTACCTCAATTTCTTCGTCCTCACAAACAGAACAGATTCTGTGTTTGCTTCCGTCTGTTGTGCATGTTGCTTCTAATGTCACTTCCCATTCACCGTAACTATGTCCGTTTGCAGGAATAACTTCTTGTTCAAGCGATGCACCGCAGTCAGTACATTCCTTATGCTTTAAGCCGTCTTCCGTACATGTAGCTTCTATATCAACAATCCATTCCGTATTTGCATGAGCGCAATCCAGAACTATGTAGTTTATTCCGTTTGCTCTCGCATATGCCAATGCAGTTGAATTTGAATAACAGTAAACAGTAAGCTTGTCACAGTTTTCAAATACGCCCGCACCTATTGAAGTTACGCTTGCCGGAACAAGAATCTTTTCAAGTGCGGAACAGCCGGCAAATGCTCCGTCTTTGATTTCTGTTACTTTAACAGGAATTGAAACATCTGTAAGCGCTGTGCAACCTGCAAATGCATATTTACCGATAGTTGCAACATTCACTCCGAAAACGATATCTGCAAGTGATGTGCATCCTTCAAATGTAGAATCCTTGATAATTGTAACTGCGTCAGGGATAACAGCTTCGGGAAGTGATGCACAGTTTTTAAATGCACTGTTTCCGATTGCGGTAATTGCTCCGCCGAATGTAAGCTCTGAAAGTGAAGAGCAGTCTTCAAATAATGATTCTGAAACTTCTGTAACCGAATTGCCTATTACTGCTTTTGTAAGGCTTGAGCAACCCTTGAACGCAGCCTTGTCGATAACGGTTACATCATTAAGAACTTCAATTTCAGCAAGTCCCGAACAGTCCTTAAATGCTTCTTGACCGATTTTTGAAAGCTTAGCGTTAAGCTCAAGTGCTGTCATACTCTCACAGCAGGTAAATGCGTTTTGACCTATTACAAGAACATTTTCCGGAATTTTTACATTTTTCAAAGAACAGCAATATGCAAATGCATCTTTTTCAATGCTTGTAAGTGCCGAACAGGTATCAAAGTTTACGAGTTCTTCAAGTGCTGAACAGTTACGGAAAGCACTTTGACTAAGTACGGCAAGCTTTGAGTTGAAATCAACCGACTTAAGTCCTGAGCAGTAGCTGAATGCTGCAACATCAATTATGTATTCGCTTGCCGCAGGGATTGACACAGTTTCAAGACCCGTACAATTAACGAAAGCAGATGAACCGATAGATTTTATAGTTGTGGGGAGTGTAATATTTTTAAGGCCTGTGCATTCTTCAAATGCTTCAAGACCGATACTTGTCAATCCGTCGGAGAATGTAATGTCTGTAAGACCTGTACAGCCTAAAAACGCTTTGTAAGGAATCTCATCAAGACCGGTTCCCAAAGAAAGAGTCTTAAGACCTGTGCATTTTTGGAATGAAGAAGGACCGATTGATTGAATGCTGTCAGGGAGTTCAAGTTCGGTTAAGCCGATACAGTTTGTAAATGCATGGTGACCTATTGTTTTTGTTCCTGACGGAATTGTAAATGATTCAAGACCGACGCAGTTCTGAAACGCCATACTGCCGATTCTTTTAAGTATTGACGGCAAAGTGATATCAATAATTTCCGTATGTCCGTAAAATGCAGCACTTACAATTTCGTTTACCGAAGAAGCAATCGAAAGATGCTTGTTTTCATCGGCAAGCTCACCCGGCTTTACAAGTCCGAGCAAAACAGCATTTGAGCCGCCGATATTACCGTAAACATACTGTTCACTCATAACGATAGAACCGTTAATTAAAGAACCTGAATAATGCTGTAAGTTTGCAGTGTTTGAAAATGTATATCTCGGGTGGCCGCTTTTTTTGAAGATACTTCCAATAAGGTCATTAGTTTTAGCTGTAAGTCTTGCCAAATAGTCTTCGTCGGATTCGTCCGGACCCCTTTCAAGAGTAATAGGAGCATGAACAACGCTGTTAAACGCAACGATATCAAGTGCAGGACATTCCGCAAAGGCAGATTCGTCAAGTGTTACATTGCTTGTGAAAATACAAGTTGAAAGATTTGAACAACCTGAAAAAGCACCCTTGCCTACGCTTCTTATTTTTGAACCGCCTCTGACGGTTTCAAGCGTCTTGTTGTTGGCAAATGCGTTGTCGCCTATGCCGATAACATTAACTATGTATTTTGCTTCGCCTTCCGTAATGGTACAGGTTTCAGGAATTAAAACATAGCTGTCACTGCCTGAATAGCCTGTAATTACCGCACTTCCCGTGCCGTTTATCCAGTCAAAGATAACATTGTAGGTGAAATCGCCGTCTATGGCTGATATTCCTTCTGCAAAGCTTGACACCGGAAGACAAGACATAAACATAACTATTGCAATAGTTATGCTCAAAACCTTTTTAATTTTCGAATTAACTGTCATACTTTTCCACTCCCTTAAGCAGTTGTGTTAATACAATTAAAATAAAATTATTATATTTAAGAAATTATATCACAATAAGTTTTTTAAATCAACAAAAAAATTATTTATTTTCAACCATATGAATGTTTAAATGGTTATATGTCATTTCTACATTTGCGAGGTCAAATTCCGTCTTGATATTTTCCGTTAAAGCAAAGTATGCGTCCCAGTAATCCTTAGTTTTTGTCCACGCTCTGACAACATATCTTATACTGCTGTCATCATAAGAAAGCACGGCCGCAAAAGGTTTTTGAGGTTTGTCAATAAACAGCTCGCTTCTGTCAACCGCATTTAAAAGTGCCTGTTTGACATCTCTTATAGGAGAGTCATATGACGCGCAAACTTCAATATCTACTCTGCGCTTTTCCTGCGCCGTAAAGTTTACTATCTTAGCCGAAACAACCTTGCTGTTCGGAATAAAAATCATTTTATTGTCAATGGTAACTATTTTGCTATGCACAAGGCCGACAGACGATACCGTACCGCCTACATCGTCAATTTCTATGTAATCCCCGCTTTTGAACGGTTTGTTAACAATGAGTACTATCCCGCTTGCAATGTTTGAAAGAGAATCCTGCACCGCAAGAGAAGCGGCTAAACCAACAACGGAAAACGCGGCGACAAGAGAAGTTGCCGAAACGCCCAAAGCATCAACTACTATCATTGCAGTAATGAAATAAAGGACTGCTTTTATTGTTGTTTTGATGTATTTTTTTAATGTAACATCTATTGATGTTTTATCAATAATCCTTGCGAAGCATTTTGTAAGTATCTTAACAACGAAATAGCATATTATAAAAGTAATAACTGCCGAAATAATTTTTCCGACTGTAAAAGATCCTACAGAGAATTCAAGAATATCTTTTATTTTTTCGCTCACAATCTTTTAATTCCCTTCTTATTTAATAAAAAATATTGTTGAAGCCATAATAAACTGTGCCATGTAATAAAGTACATGATTCACAACAACGTTTGCGGGTGTATTTTTTCCTTCCCCGAAATAAATGCCTGAAAGTACGAGGTCTGAAAGCAAAAACAGTACCGCTCCTACGCTCATAACCACCCAAACCGTTTCGCCTCGAGTAATAATTGCCGTTACAACGGAAGATGTAACAGTAAATGCGAGGACTAAAGAATACAGGAAAAGAATAGTCTTGAATTTTCCGTAATTCATCTTCAAAGGCTTTTCCATAAGTGTTGCGATAACAGCAATCACAACGGCTCCGGCAACCGCAGCCGCAAAAGACAGAGCTGTCCACGGAGAATATAAATAAACAGCACTGATATAAAACAAGTGCCCGACTAAAAATGAAATGAATCCGGAATAAAGATATGAGTCCTTGCTTTCAAGCTGAATCCATTTTAAATCAAGCCATATATCTCCGAGCATTCCCATTACCAAGCCGAATATTATCAGTGATGCGTAACCTATGAATGTACTGTTTTTATTAGTTGCCGCAAGCGCGGTTGCAATAAAGCAAAAACTTGCTATTGATTTAGTATATAATCCGGGTATTCCGCCTTTTTTTACCCTGACCACCAGGAAAATTACAGTAGCTGCTATTCCTGCTACTATTGCCGCATCGTAAAAGCTCAAACTCATTTTACCACCTCAACTGCCAATAATTAGTTATATTATACAATAATATTCGGAAAAACACAATATATTTATGCGTAAACTATTATTACCTTTTTCGATTGACAAACAAAAACAACTGTGTTTTAATTGACTAAATCAGTATTTTTCTGAAAGGAAACCATCTATGAAAAAACGCTTTTTCATTTTTTTTACATTACCAATACTTGTTTTTTCATTTTTATTCTGTTCGTGTTCAGGCAAGAAGGAACAGCCGATAACAGATACGGTTACTTCTCCGCATGATTCGGATTTATCATATAAAGTAGCCTTTGTGGTATATGATAACGGCAATCAGGAAAACGAAATGCGTGAAGCTTTTGTTTCAAGAATGAGAATACTGGGCTACGACGAAATGAAAATGAAATTCGATGTGAAAAATGCTCAGCGTGATATGGACAAGCTCAACGAACAAATTGCTTCTCTTAAAGGCTCGGATTACAGTTTAATAGTTGCAATTTCCGACAGTGCCGCAGTGGCAATCAGCAAAGCCGCTTTGGATATTCCTTGCGTTTTCATAGGCGTTACCGATCCTGTTTCTTACGGAATTACAACAAAGGCCGAAGCACCCGATAAAAATATGACCGGAACTGTAATGAATGTTTCCGAAGCAAAATCTATATCTCTTATCAGAATTTTTACGCCTGAGGTTAAAACAGTCGGCATAATGTACTGTGAAGAAAATGCATCGGCTAAGGCAAATGCCGAGCTTTTTGAGAAAAAGGCCGTTTCAGAGGGACTTACAGTTAAAACCTATCCTGTAACAAGCCTTGATGATATTGAAAAACAGACCGAAAGTATCATAGCAGAGGTTGACGCAATTTATGCGCCTGCGGACAATTATTTGGATTCGGCAATGGACAAAATAGTAAAAATTTCAACGGATAACGGCAAATTTGTATTTTCTTCGGGAACATCTGCTGTAAGCTCAGGAGCTCTTGCGGCATTTTGTTCTTCACCGACAGAGCTTGCCAAAAGTGCGGCTGTAATGGCAGATCAAATAATAAAAGGTACAAAGGTTTCCGATATTCCCGTTGATTATTCAATAGAAGGCAATATATTCCTTTCAAAAAAAACATACAGCTTGCTCGGTATAGGAATTCCCGACCTTGAAGGTCTTGTAGTGATTTAAAACATCGTTTTGAAAAAGTTTCTTTTTTATAAAAAAATATGTTGACATAGTTAAATGTCTTTGATATAATATCTTTTGCTGACAGGGAAAACCAATCGGCAAAAGTGAATATGCGAGAGTGGCGGAATCGGCAGACGCGCACGTTTGAGGGGCGTGTGGTAATCCCGTACGGGTTCAAGTCCCGTCTCTCGCACCAAAAACAGAGTAATCACATTTGTGATTGCTCTGTTTTTTTGTTATGATTTTGACGGGACTTGGACCCGAGAGGGTCTGAGCGTTAAGAAAACAGTCCGGTGGACTGTTTTTAGCGAGGAGCGGGAGGCAGGTACCGAAATCCGCAGGATTTGGGTCGCCGAGCGGATAGTATGCAAGGCGTAGCCGCGGCAGACGGCCAGTCCCGTCTCTCGCACCATAGTGAGTATTCATAACACAAGTGAATACTCACTTTTTTTACATTTCCTCTAAGTTTAAATTGTTATGTATCGAGCAGGCGATTTGCCTGCTCTTTTTTTTGCCGTGAGATATTCCACAGCCACGCCTTTTCGGGTATCGGCTTTGATGTGATTTATTCATTTACATTCGCAAATTGCTTTGCGTGTACTGAGAATTGAGTTGGGCGTAACGGAAAATTCGTCAAGCCCCCACTTTACAAGCTGCGGAATAAGTTCACGGTCAGCCGCTGATTCTCCGCACATACCAACAGGTATTCCGGCTCTCTTTGCGCTGCTTATTGTCATTTCAATAGCTTTCAAAACCGCTTTTTTATGAACGCTGTAAAGGTTTGAAACTCTGCCGTTGCCTCTGTCAACTGCCATCACATAGCCTGTAAGGTCGTTTGTGCCTATGCTGAAAAACTCAGCAATTTTTGCCAATTCATCGGCAATGAGCACCGCCGCAGGCGTTTCAATCATATTTGTTCAACTTCATAAATGAATAAGCGGATTTTATGTGAATATATACATATATGGTGGAATTTTTGACCGAATTTGACCGATTTTTAAAAACAACATTAAAATCGGTCATTGACACACGCTCTAGGTATGTCTGTATTACAGGCAATATATACGGTTGATTTATATGTGCAGATCATATATTTAATGAATTACAATCGGTGTCCGATTTGTTCACTTGTTCAAAAACGTTTATATGTATAGAAAAACTCCCGTCCGCAGAAACGAACGGGAGTTTTTCTATTGAAAGTTATATTTGATACCATTTAATTTCATTTGCTTCTAAATGGAGGTCGAAACTTGTTCCGTCACCTAAATACACGGTTGTATCCTGCGGTTCATAAGTATTATTCACAACGCAGTACTTTCCGTTTTTAACATAAGCGTGGACTTCAACATTATAGTTTGTTGAATACCAACGATAAAGTTCATCTTCGGCTGAAGCACTCCAAAGAATTGCACGGTGAAGAACACGGCTGTTTTTAAATGAATAGGGCAAACCGCTGATATAAACACCTCTACCCTTGCCGAACTCTTTGACTGCCATTTGTACTTCTTCCGCATGTCTTACCATAAAGGGAAGTTCGGTTGCGTTCTGAATAAGTACCGTTGTGCCGTCAAGGGCAACAATATTCTTCTTTCCTTCACCGAAATCAACCTCGCCCTCTGCATCGGCAAGAATGAAATGGTCACGGTGTTCTTCAACATTATAACGGCGGGTATTCAGTGTTAATCCGTTTTCTCTTTCGACGCCTAAAATGTCGTCAAGTTGGAAAAATTTACCCTGCCATTGATGTGCCGCAGGTTCGCCCACACCGATAAATCCGCCGCCGTTATAGAC
>CAMFTS010000037.1 GCA_945988915.1 uncultured Clostridia bacterium | reverse complement strand
ACACAAGGAGTATCGTCGGCAGCGTCAGATGTGTATAAGAGACAGGATAGATAGGCTACTTAAGGATAACAAATAAAACCAATTTAATTTTAAAATCAGTTTATTTGTTAATTATTAATTCAAATCTGTAAATATAAGAAGAAAAATAACAATCTCGTAGTTTTAATCAACGAAAAGGAAGTTTTTTCTTCACCGGAATAAAGCAAAAC
This sequence comes from uncultured Clostridia bacterium, assembly GCA_945988915.1. GTDB lineage: Bacteria > Bacillota > Clostridia > Oscillospirales > Acutalibacteraceae > Fimenecus. The sequence goes on along the minus strand of CAMFTS010000037.1, from coordinate 10,155 downwards.
TATTCTGTTCTTTATGAATAGTTTTGTTTTATTTTTTTTTGCATTTTTTTGGTGCAAAACATATGGAATGAATGTATAGCTAAGTATCCCTAATCTCCGAATTTTGAAAAAACAAAATTCACAAAGGAGATTAAGGATGAAATACGAATACAAAACCGCAACAGGAATGATTGTTGTTGAGGTTACAGATGATTGGTGTGAGGTGCTAAAAGAACTTGACCGAGAGGAGCAAAACAATGAACATAAAGAAACTAGGCGTCATTCAACACTTAATAATGACATTGAAGATTACAAATGGCTTGCGGTTGATGATCAAAATATTGAAGCTTTGCTCGGTAAAAAAGAAATAAGCAATGCCGAAAGATTACATTCTGCTTTCAAATATTTATCGGATTCTCAAAAAGCTTTACTTAAAGACCTCTATGTTAACGGCTTGACTGAGGCACAAATTGCTCAAAAAGAAGGCGTTACTCAACAGGCAATTTCGTGTCGCTTAAGAAAAATATTCAAAAAAATTGAAAAATATTTCTAAAAGGGGCTTGTATTTTCCGTTTCCCGTGGCTTCAAGTGAAGGGGTTGTTTTCCAGCCTCTTCACGAACCTTGAAAAGTGAATACCCATTCGTCAGTAACATCAATTCCAATGTTCTCTGAAAAAGGACAAGCCACTTTATGTGCCACGCCAAGACCTCTCCTTGAGAGCGAGCGATAAAGACACATATAAGTATAAGCTCGCAGCTTATATGGCGATGACAGTTGGAAGGATAATGGTACTCCCGTAAGGACAATGAACGATAACGGTTTATTCCATACGGCTCGGAGAGATCCTCGGAGGGGTGAGATTCCCGTGGAGCAGATTAGCACTCTGCCTACTGACGACTTCCCAAGTGATATTCACTTGCACAAGGGGTGTCGAGGACAAATGTTGTGCGTATCCGTTTGTTAGTTTCATTTTAGAAATAGTCTGAGATTAACAGACGATATTACATAGCACTCATTTGTTCTGAATGGGTATTTGCACTTTCAAATAATACGGAGGTGTAAAATGGAAAATCAGAATTTAATCAAACGAGGCAGTATTTTTTACTATGACTTAGGAGCAACAGATGGCTCGGTACAAAGCGGAACAAGACCGGTAATGATTGTACAAAACGATAAAGGCAACCTTTACAGCCCTACTTTAATCGTTGTGCCTATAACAAGCGTCCCAAAAAAGTTTTATATGCCTACCCATGTGTTTATCGGAACACAGTTCGGTTTGACAGAAGATTCAATGTTACTTGCCGAACAATTAACAACAATAAGCAAGGACAGCTTGCGAGAGTTTATAGGAGTGGCTACAAAGGACTTTATGAGGCAGGTTGACCGTGCGTTAGCGATAAGCATAGGGTTAACCCGAAAAAGCCGTAAAAAGACCTTTGAGGCGTGTCTATGCCCTACTTGCTTAAACAACTTCTTTGAAACTCACAACTATATCATCCGAAGGATAGATAAATTTCAAACAGAAAAAGACACTTGTACTTACTGTCAGCAGCGTCTTGGATATGATTACCGAATTATAGATAGGAAAGAGAGGAAAGACAATGACAGCAACAGTTGAAAAACAGGTATACTCAGTAAGCGATATTATGGTTTTGCTGGGTATCGGAAGAACAAAAGCCTATGAATTGGTAAATTCAAATTGTTTCAGAACCTTAAAGGTAGGCGGACAAATTATTGTCCCTAAAAAAAGCTTTGATTTATGGCTGAATGGAGCGGATGATGAAACTCCTTCTGTCGAATATGCGAATTAGGAAATCGCATAATTAACAAATTTGCGACAATCCCTTATCATTACATCAAAATGATAAGGGAGGTTGCTTATGAACAAAAAAAGCATGAAAGTCAAGGAAATGGCAGATATGCTGGGACTCAAAAAAACGGATTCATATTATCTGCTGCACAAAGGTTGGTTTGAGGTTGTTACCATTCAAGGCAAAATGCGTATAATGGTTGATAGCTTTGAAAAATGGTACAACAGTCAGACGGCTTACAAAAAGGTAAACGGACCACCGCCTGCTAATATCGAATATTACACACTAAAAGATATTAGTGAGATAACAGGAAAGTCGGTTGGTCGCATTTGGGAAAGAGTCAATAAAGGACAAATTCCCGCAGTACATACGCAAAAGGGATACCGAGTTAAAAAAGAAGATTTTGAAAAATGGTATGCCGAATACAAGGAAACTTGGATGTATAAATGTTATGGATAAGGAGTCAGCCTATGAAAACAATGTACACGGTTCCTGAAATAATGAGTATTTTGGGAGTATCAAAAAATGCGGTATATACGCTTATCAGAAAGAATAGTTTTAAGACTTACAGAACCGCAAGAGGATATTTGATTCCAATATCCAGCTTTGAAAACTGGTTATATGAAGGGAAGGTGCAATAATGGCTTCAATAGTAACCCGAAAGAATAAGTATTCCGTTGTTTATTCCTACACAGATGAATCCGGTGCAAAAAAGCAGAAATGGGAAACCTATGATAAACTTTCGGATGCGAAAAAAAGAAAAACCGAGATTGAGTATCAGCAGAACAATAACACTTTTGTAATTCCGACATCTGATACTTTATCCGATTTAATGGAAGAGTACTTCAAAATCTACGGAGCTACAAAGTGGTCAATGACAACCCATGAACATAATGTTGCTTTATATAACAATTATATTAAGCCGTTGATCGGACATATTAAGATTACGAACATTACCACCAGAGCGATGAACAATTTCTATCAGGAGTTGTTGGCTACAGAAGCAGTTTCAACAAACTGCCGCAGGGCTCGCACGGAATTTGTTACTACTCATACGGTTGTTAAAATCCATAAACTCTTACATAGCGTATTTGAACAGGCTTGCAAGTGGGATATGTTGCAGAAGAACCCTTGTGAGAATGCAACCGTTCCAAAAGCAGCTTGCGAAGAGCGTGAGATATGGGATATGGATACCATCCACAAGGCTCTTGATGTTTGTGATGACGATATGCTTAAACTTGCAATCTCATTAGCATTTGCTTGCTGCCTTCGTTTAGGCGAGTTGCTTGGCTTAACTTGGGACTGCATAGATGTATCTGAAACAAGCATTGAAAACGGTACGGCGCACATCTTCGTCAATAAGGAATTACAGAGAGTTAATCGCTCATCTATGGACTTCTTGTCAGATAAGGATGTTATGCTGAAATTTCCGGCTGTGCTTAAATGCACAAATACGGTACTACTGTTAAAAACTCCGAAAACGAAAACCTCTGTCCGCAAAGTATTCTTACCGAAAACGGTAGCGTATATGCTTCGTGAACGCTATGACGAGATACAGGAAATCAAAGAGCTTTTCGGCGATGAATTTCAGGATTTCAATCTTGTGTTCTGCAACACAAGCGGCAGACCTATTCAACACTGCGTTATAAATCGAGCTTTCTCAAAGCTCATTCGTGATAATAATCTTCCGAAAGTTGTCTTTCACAGTTTAAGACACTCCTCAGTAACATACAAATTAAAACTGAATGGCGGCGATATTAAATCCGTTCAGGGCGATTCAGGACACGCTCAAGCGTCTATGGTTACAGACCGATACTCACACATTTTGGACGATGATAGAATGTTGAACGCTCAGAGAATGGAAAAGGCATTTTACAGCCCGACAGAAGCTGCTCCTTCGGTTCCCGCTCTAACAGAGGAAAACGCTGAACTGATTAAGAAACTTTTGGAAAACCCGCAGATGTTAGAGTTGGTTAAAACCTTAACCAATTCTAACTGATACATAAAAGTACACACCCTTCAAAGAGTTTGTGAAAAAGGTGTGTACTTTTTCTTTTGTTTGTGATACAATTCAACTGACGAAACAGATTGGTACTATGTGGTATTATTTGATAAAAACACAGTATCAAATTGAACTTTGTTAATGTCCCTAAAAATCAAGGGTTGCTAAAAACCTGCTAATCGGATGATATAAAACAGTCCGATATTGTACGGTATTGATTAGCAAAAAGTTGAACTCACTCACACGGCAAAAACCGCATAAAACGGTACTTTTCGGCACTTTTTAAGACTGAAATAACCGTTGCTGAGCCTTGCTCCTAAGCGGTAGGCCGGAGGTTCGAATCCTCTCGGGAACGCCACAATAAAGACCGCCTACACTTTTGTAAGCGGTCTTTGATTATTGTAGAGTTAGTCCGATAAACCGGAATTTATATTTTTTTCTGCAAATAAATCATATCTACCAGTTGAGTACCTTCTTCATATATTGAATGGTCATAATTATCCGTGAAGAAGTTTTTAATGCTATGCGAACGAATAAATCCACACTCCTCATAAAAAGGAATTGTCAACGGACTATCCCCTGTGCCAACTTGCAATATAGAATACTTCCCTTTGTATGTCGTAGCAACGAAGTCAATTAGTGCTTTACCATAACCCTTTCCCTGATATTCCGGTTCAGTTGCAATGTTTTTGATTTCAAGGACACCGTTCCCCTCATCTGTTATCACACATTCGCACTTAACTCCATCATCGTCCAAAACATACATTGTCCCCTTATTAAGATACCTGTCTATCATATCCTCTTGCTCATCTGCTAATAGCAGCAACGGAAGAAATTGTTTTTTATTCGCCTTGATTTCTTTAATTTTCATATCAACTTGCTCCCTAAATTCCGATTTGTCTTTTTTGACTTCCCATTACACATCAAAATTATGAAAATTTCTACACAATTTAAGCGGTCTTTGGTTATATACCGTCACTCCGACAAACAGGAATTTATTTGGAAGATTTTATTATCCATTCATCAAGAAATTTCATTTGTTCATCCGTATGAAACCAATGTTCTCCATTTTTCATAATAGAAAGTGTTGAATTAGTCCTCTGTACAAATTCAAATATCGTTCCATAAGCGGTAAGATTATCATTTTCACCATACAAAATGTGCGTTGGGATTTCCCATATAATAGGATTTTCTCTTGCATAGCAAAGATAATCCCATGAAAGGGTCTCTCCAAAGGTTGTCTGAATTTCTTTTTTCTCTTTGAGTTCATCCTCTGTAACATTTGCCCAAATCATCATATCAGCAATAAGCCTTTCCATATCTACAACTGGCGAAATAAAATATGCTTTCTCTATTTGCTGATTTGATAAAGCAATGATGGTAAAATACGCTCCAATGCTATTGGCAATTACTTCAACAGTCTTGTAGTTTCTAAAAATTGAATTAAAAAGTAATGGAAATTCTTCTTTTGCTTCCCATGGAAACTGTGCAGTATAGTCGAGACCAATCACATCACAATTACTAAAGAGCGGTTTGTAATGAATAGCTTCTTCAGCATTACCACCTTTTCCATGTATATAAATAACTGCTTTATCCACAATAGTTTTCCTCCGCAAATCCCGATTTGTCTTTATCTTGATGTCCTATTATACACCAAAACTATGAATATTTCTACCCACCGTCTATTGACCTCAGTTACGAGGAAAACAGGCGGATTTTTTCATTTTTACGGAGAACTCCGCAAATTCTCTAAAATAGCATTTTTTATTAGCCTGAGTCCCCGCAGTTAATAAAAAAACCGGTAACAGCATACAATTCTGAATTTTCTAAAGGCTTGTCTTGTTTAGTAAAAGACAAAGCGGTAGGCACGGGCAGGAAGATGAAGTGCAGGAGAATACATAGAAGAAACAGAGAGATGTAACAATTACAGCAAAGAGGCTTACGATTATTATTTCCTTATTATTCTTTCTATTGACGGATAAACGGTTGTTTACTATAATTGATTTAAACGGTCGTTTACATAAACAAAGAGAGCTTATTTTCACATTTCGGAGGATACAAAATGGGTAATACCAAGGAAAGAATTCTATTAACAGCATTACAGTTATTTGCAAGGGACGGTTACGAAGCCGTATCTGTCAGAAACATTGCAGAAGAGCTTGGGATAACCAAAGGTGCTCTATACAGGCATTATAAAAATAAGCGTGATATTTTTGACAGCATCGTTGAAAGAATGATACAGATTGATGCTCAAAGGGCAAGCGAATATCAGATGCCGATTGAACTGTATGATGAAATGTCGGACGCCTACAAAAATACATCGTGGGAGGATATAGCAGAATATACCGTTGAACAGTTAAAATTCTGGACTGAAGATAGTTTTGCATTGCTCTTTCGAAGAATGCTGACTTTGGAACAATACCGAAATGCAGAAATGGCGGAACTATATAGCAAATGTATTGTTGAAGGACCGGTTTCCTATACGGAAGATTTGTTTCGCGAGCTAATAAAAAAGGGTGTGTTAAAAGAAGAAAACCCCAGACAGCTCGCAGTAGAGTATTATGCCCCGCTTTTTCTTCTTATCAGTATGTTCGATAAACAAAGAGAGAATGAGGAATATGTTGAAATTCTTCGTAATCATACAAAGCGTTTTATGCAGAGTCACGGGGCGTAATCGGTTAAGGAAATTTCTACGCCGAATCAATAATTTTAATAGTGGTAAAATAAAATTAAAAATATACAGACAGAAATGAAAACAGGTTTGTAAATTAAAAGAAAAATAATGCTTGACTCGTCCCTTAGGGGAGGTTATATCATAGCCTCACAAACAAAAAGGAGGCTATATATGAGTGCATGTATTGAAGTAAAAGACTTAACAAAGTCATTTAACGGAAGAGTAGTCGTAGATGGAATTACCTTCCGTGTAGAGGAAGGAGAAGTTTTTGGGCTTTTAGGCCATAACGGAGCCGGAAAAAGCACAACCATTGATTTGCTTCTCGGGCTGAAAAAGCCGGATCACGGTACCGGAACAGTATTTGGATTGGATCCGGCCACGAATCGTAAAGCAGTATTTGAACGGGTCGGCGTGCAACTGCAATCATCTACCTATCAAAATAATATTCGAGTGGATGAGCTTTGTAAAGAAATGTCAGCTTTATATGAGAAACCGGAGGATTATCATAGGTTGTTGCAGTTTTTCTCATTGGAAAATTTTGAAAAGTCAAAGGTAAACAAGCTGTCCGGAGGAGAAAGACAAAGATTATCTGTTGCATTGGCACTTATCAATAATCCGGAAATCGTATTTTTAGATGAGTTGACAACAGGTCTGGATACGGCGGCGAGAAGAGAGGTATGGAGGCATTTAAGGGAATTAAAAAAAAAGGGAACTACAATTTTTCTGACAACTCATTATATGGAAGAAGCCGAAAGCTTATGTGATCGCATTTTTCTAATCAAAGACGGCAAGAAGATTACTGAAGGAACGGTAAAAGATGTCATTGAAAACAGTCCTTATGAAAACTTAGAGGACGCATATCTTTGGTATATGGGAGAGGAGATTACACGATGAAAAGGTTTTTGAAGTTATACATGATTGAACAGAAATTAGCGCTGCGTTCCGGTGATATGCTGCTTTTTGGTATAGCAATGCCGGTAGGAATTATGATATTGATTAATATGATTGCAGGGCAGAAACAGGCCGGAGAGGGATTTACTTATTTGGAAAGCTCTTTTGCTTCATTGATAGCGGTGGGCATTTGTGCAGCAGCATTCATGGGAATTCCTCTTACGATTGCTGACTATCGCGATAAGAAAATATTGAAGCATTTCTTTACCACACCGTGCAGTCCTATGTGGATTTTAGGCTGTGATGTGTTATGTGCCGGAGTAACAGCGCTTTTGTCTGCTATATCTGTGGCACTCATTTCAGTTGTATTTTTGGGATATGAAATGAAGGGAAATGTTCTTATCTTTATGGGCTCCTGGATGTTGACGCTGGTGTCCATGTTTAGCATCGGACTGTTTATGGCAAGTTTATGCAGAACCATAAAATCAGTCAATGCCGTTACTTCTCTTGTGTATTTTCCGATGCTGTTTTTATCCGGTGCCACGATTCCGTATGAGCTGTTTCCAAGCGGATTACAGAAGGTTGCCAATGTGTTGCCGCTGACTCAGGGAATTAAGCTTATGAAAGCGGTTTCTATGGGAGCAGAATTAGAAAATGTATGGAAAATTATTGTATTACTTGTAGGTATTACTGTGATTTGCACATTGATTTCCGTTAAGGCTTTTCGGTGGGAATAACGGGAGAACAGGAGCCAAATATGAAAGAAATGAAAATGAATCATCAGCATCCAAGCTGTAAGAATAAAGAAAAAGAGCAGTTATATAAGATTGGTATGTTTGCCAATATGAATCGTGTAACCATAAAGACGCTTCGCTATTATGATGAGCAGAAACTGTTGGTTCCGGTATATGTGGATGAGGAGAACGGTTACCGATATTATGCGGCAGGTCAGATGGCACAGTTACACAGAATTATTGCATTAAAAAATTTGGGATTTTCCATAGATGATATTAGAAAAATTATCGACGGAGCAGAAGATAAATCATATTTATATGAGAAAAGGCAGGAAATTTTAAAAGAGATTGCGGTCCTTACCGACAAACTTTCACAAGTTGAAAGTTATCTTTCAAAAGAAAGTATAAATCTGTCAAATCCTGTTCTTATAAAAGAAATTCCGCAAGTAATTGTCTGTACAATGAAACGGAGAATAAAATCATATGATGAACTGTTTGATTTAATGCCGCAAATGGGAGCACAGATGGAATTATCAGACTGCAAGTGTGCTCAACCTGCGTACTGCTTTACTCACTATCTGGAGTCTGAATATAAGGAAGAGGATATCTCGGTAGAAATCTGTGAAGCAGTCACAGAGAAAAAACAGGATTCAGGGGATATAGCATTTAAAGTATTTCCTAAAGTACCTATGGCGGCATGTATTTTTCATGAAGGTTCTTATAACACCTTGCCTAAGTCCTATGCTATGCTGCTTCAATATATTGAAGAAAACGGATATGAGATTTGCGGAAACATCAGAGAGTCTTATATAGACGGTGTATGGAATAAAGAAACAGAAAATGAATGGCTTACTGAAATTCAGATTCCGGTTAAGTAATTCAGATGAATATTCAGCTATAAACCCGAATGAGAATTGCAGTTATAATCCGGCTATTGAAAACATTTTGATATTTGCAGTAATTTTATAAAAAATATAACAACTAAACTGTGAATTCGTTTTGATTCCGGTAGGGGTACCAAAGCAAAACGGCTGCCTGATGGCAGCCGTTTTGTTATTATTCACTTAAATCATATTCAAATACGACAGAATTATTTCTGTTACGAACACTCCTGCACACGAGCAGAACGCAACTGTCAACAGGCTCTTTTCAAAGTATGCAAGTATTATCGCAACCAATACTCCGACAATAGCCGAATACACCGAAGATGTTGCGTAGAATACCGCAGGCATTGTCATTACGGTAAGAACTGCATAGGGTATGTAATGCAGAAACGAAAGTATGAATTTATTTGTTATCTGCTTTTTCACAAGTACAAGGGGTAACATTCTTACTAAATATGTTACGCCTGCCATAACTGACAGATAGACTAAAAACGGTTTATTCATTTGCTTCTTCCCCCTTTTCTTCCGTTTTTATCGGGAAAAGAACTGCAAACAATGCGCTGGCTGTTACCGCACAAATAATTATCGCAAAGCCCTGCGGAATTTTATTCAGTACGGGAACATAGAAGAAAATGCAGCTGAGAATGATTGCAAGCAGTACGCACAAAGCGGTTGCCTTACTCTTTTTTGCAGGCGGAAGCACGATTGCTATGAACATTCCGTAAATTGCAATGCCCCATGCAGATGTTAAGCTCGGCGGGAATATATCGCCTGCGAGAGCGCCTATAAGCGTTCCCGCACTCCAGCCTACATACGGAGTCAGGATAAGTCCGTACATATAGCTTTTTTTAACTTTTCCGGGTTGTGATGATGCAACTGCAAATACCTCGTCGGTATTTACGAATGCAAGTATAAATCGGTCAAGTAATTTTATGCTCTTGTCAAATTTCTGCGAAAGTGAAACTGACATTAAAGAATATCTTAAATTGATAATGAACTGCGTTAATGCGAGTTCAAACAAGGTGCCGCCACCCACAATAATCGGCACGGCTGACAGTTGACCTGCCGATGTAACATTCGCCATTGAAATAGCCAAGGCCTGAAAAACCGTGAGCCCGTTTCCTACAGAGAAAATGCCGAAGGCAAATGCAACCGATATGTATCCGAAGCAAATGGGCA
>CAMFTS010000036.1 GCA_945988915.1 uncultured Clostridia bacterium | reverse complement strand
CCTCCCCATTTCCACTGAGGCTCGTTTATCGGACTTACATACTTAACGGGCACACCGTTCTTTAAGAAAAACTCTGTTATATCGAGCATATAGTTTACGAACTTTTTATAGTTCATCTTAGGAAGATTACAGGTGTAATTAAGTAAACTGCCGGAGCACTGTCCTGTTGAGGTGTGCGACCAATGAGGTGAATTGGCAAAGAGAATAACTGTGTCAATATTACCTTTTTTAAGGCACAGATTCATAAATTCACGGGCGGTTTTATCATTTTCAAAATTGTAATGACCTTCTCCCGTTTCTTTGTCAAATTCATAAAGACTTTCGTTTATTCTCCAGGGATTAGTGACACGGACATTGTCTTTGTCGTATCCGCCTCCGACATTATAGCGGTAAATGTTCAGACCGAGTCCGCTGTCACCGTAAAGCATTTCTGCGATTTCTTCTGCGGGCTTGCCCGTGCAATATTGACTCCACCAGCATGATGATGCCCCGAAGCCTTTTAAGGTTTGCATTTTAATTGAGCTTCTGAAATTCAATTTCATTTGATATCACTCCGAAAGATCAGCGTTACCCGGTATTTTGCCGTGCCATACAGCATTGCCTATATTTATGGCAGAGGTAAATATTTTGACCTTATTCTTAAGAATCTTAATCTTGTTCGGATCTTTTTCAACATCGCAAAGACTCATAACCGAAATACTGCTTTCGAATTCTTCTTTGCTTATGCCGTCGGGAATTTCAACGGCAACGGTCTTGATTTCACCTGCCATCATATCAAAGTAATTATCTGAAAACGGGTTGGATGTAAGTGAAGACTCAAGTTTGACAAGCCGTGCAAATTTGTCGGTACGCAGATTGATAATAAGCCTGTTATCATCAGTTTCACAATTCATACTGATTTTTGCGCTTGGAAGATTAAGCTCTTTTTCTTTCTTGAATAGTATAACCTTCTGCAAGGTTTCCTTCTTTTCCTGATGAAGTCTGATGCACAAGCCGTCCTTGCTCTTGTCAAAATCTTTAACTTCAAAGTGGAATACGCATTTGTTTTCAAGCGCAGAAAGAGTTAAATCTTTGCTTTGAGTGAATTTTTTATTTCCGTTTAATTCAAAGCCTGTTGCCTCAAGTGTGAGCTTTTGTTCTTCGTTAAAATCGTTGATAACATAAACATTAACTTTTGCTGCGTCGTCTTCAACAGAAATTCCCAACGGTGCATTGAAATTCTTTGCGGCATACTGCAAAGCCTTGTAGTTGCCGTAGTAGTCATAGCTTGACCAGGAGCAAACAGGCCAGCAATCGTTGAACTGCCAATAAATTGCGCCGTTGCATCTGCCTTTATTTCTGCGCCAGTGAGCAGTTGCGTCCTCAATACATTCTGCCTGCGTAACCTGTGAAAGATAGATATAATCTTCAAACTTCTTCGGAAGGTTAAATCGGGACGCGATATAGTAAACCATTTTGTCGTTGCCGTTCATACATTTCTGATGCGAAAGGAATACTTCGCTGTTAAGGTCAAAATCCTTTTCCTCGGCAAACGTTTTTATTGTTTTAATATCGGGCAAGCTTTCGAAACCGAATTCGGAACAGAATCGGGTCATTCTCTTTCTGTAAAAGCTCATCGGCTTAAGCCCGTGCCAGACAGCCCAAAGGTGAGTATCGCCGACATTGTCGCAGTCAACTCCCTTATTATGAGAAATACCGACGGGAGAGCCGGGGATAAACGGTGTGAATTCGTCATACTTTCTTATTTCATCACCGAGAATGTGCCAGAAGAATTTTTCTGTCCATTCAATGTAGTTTCTGTATGTCATCCAGCCTGAATGCATTTCTTCAATTTCGTTGTTTCCGCACCACAAAGCAAGTGACGGGTGATGAGAGATGCGTTTTACATTGTATTCAATTTCTTTCTTGACATTTTCAAGGAAGCTTTCCTTAAAGAAAGGATATGCCTGACAGGCAAATTGGAAATCCTGCCAAAGCAGAATACCCATTTCGTCGCAAGCGTTGTAGAAAGCGTCGCTTCCGTAGTATCCGCCGCCCCAAATACGAAGAATATTCATATTTGAATATCTGACCGCTTCAAGCAGTTTCTTTTGCTGTTCAGCATCAAATCTTGTTATGAAGGTGTCGGGCGGAATGTAGTTTCCTCCCTTTGCAAAAATCGGAACGCCGTTCAAAACGAATTGGAAATTCTTACCCCATTGGTCTTTTTCCTGATTGAGAACAATAGTGCGAAGACCGATTCTTTTTTCCTTTTCGTCAAGTGCTTCGCCGTTTTCGGAGATTTCCGCTTTAACCGAATACAGTGGCTGAACATCCTTGCCCGAAAGCTCATATGTCCACCAAAGCTCAGGATTATCAATGACAAACTCTGCGCTTGTGCCGTTCTGTTTTAATACTGTTCCGTCGGGACAGGTAACAGAAATTACACAGTCTGGTATTTTGTCACCGCAAAGCTTAAGATCTGCCGTAGCTTGCACAGTAACCTTACCGCCGTTGTGTACTTGTTTAACAGCTAAGTCGTTTATTTTTGCCGTTTTTACAAATTCAAGTGCAATATTGCCTGAAATTCCGCTCGGAGTAAGTATAGGACCCCAGTCCCAGCCGAAATGACACTGAGGCTTTCTTATGTGGACAATACCGTTCTGCCCGTTGCTGTTAGGCGGAGCTCCCTCTGCTTTATAAATCTTTTCTACGAACTCTTTAGGGGAATAGAATAATACGGATATTTCGTTATTGCCAAGCTTTAGATAATTTTTAACTGAAAAGCTGTAACCGATAAAACAGTTGTCACAGGACGCTGCCTTTTCGCCGTTAATATATAAATCACAAACAGTATCAAGCATATCGCAGTTCAAATAAATTTCATCCGAACTTAATTCTTCCTTTGTGATTTCAAAGACTTTTTTATATTCCCAGTCTTTTTCCGATATGTAGCTTACATCTTTTTCAACCGTTCCGTAAAAAGGGTCGGTAATTATTCCGTTGTCAATAAGGTCAAGGTAATTACAACCCGGAACTTTTGCGTCAAACCATTTGTCAGTTCCGGCTTCTCTGAAAGACCAGGTGCCGTTTAAAGTTTTTTTCATATTTTTTCTCCATTCCCGTTTAAGTATTTTTATCTGCTTTACAAAAGCAGTAATCTTAATAACCACAGAAAAAAGCAAGGATTCAGCATTTAAGTTACACAAAATCAACCAGCTTAATCAATTATATATTGGAAATAATAATTATGCAATTGTTTAGTAATAATAATATTAAAAATTTGAATTTAAGGTGATAATATTTTATGGAAAATACCTACACAAAAAAAGAACGTAATATGTATTTGATGGGTATGCTCGGTCAGAATATCATTTACTGTATTATTTCAACAGGTATGACTTATTATTTTCAAAGCGTAATTTTCATTCCCGCTATTGCAATCAGCGCAATTATGTCAATAGCAAGAATCTGGGACGCTGTCAACGACCCTCTTATGGGAACTTTTGTTGATAAGACAAGAACAAGATGGGGAAAATGCAGGCCGTATCTTCTTTTTGTACCGCTGTTTGTCGCTGTTTCTACAATCCTCACTTTCATAAACGGCAGATACTCAAGTGACAACTCTCAGACTGCCAACATTTTCATTATTATCTGGGCAGGAGTTTCATATATAATTTGGGGAATGGTGTTTACGGCAGGAGATATTCCGCTTTGGGGAATTACTTCGCTTATGACTGAAAGAGAAAAAGACCGTTCCTCATTGCTCGGTTATGCAAGAATTTTTGCAGGTATAGGCAATACGCTTGTTTTATTTACTATTATTCCGATTTCTCAAAGCATTGCAAATATGATTGCCGAAAACGGAACTCCGCAGGACAGAGCTCTGCAATCGGGATTTATTATCGTAGCGGTAGTTCTCACAATTATCGGCTGTTTGTTATTTGAATGTGCGGCATATGCTAAGGAGAGAGTTTCACAGCCGTCTGACGAACACAAAAGCTTTTTTGATAATGTGTCAATTATGTGGAATTGCAAACCGTTTCGCAGAATACTGATTTCAGGCGTAATACGCTCTCCTATGCTTATTCTTTCCATTGTATCAATGACGCTTTTATCATACTATTTCGGAGATAACGGAGGCAACGGACAAAGCTACGCAAAGTATTTGTTTATGCTTGCGGGCGGAATGTTTATCGGTCAATCAATAGCAATGGCGGTAGCTCCCAAGCTTTGCGAAAAATTTGAAAAGAGAAAAGTTTATAACGCATGCTGCATAATAAGTGCAATTCCGTTTGCAAGTATCTATGTTTGTTATGCAATTGACGGTAATAATTTAATGGCAAACAGCTGGTATCCGGTACTGTTTTTGATTTTCGCCGTAGCGGGAGCGGGAATCGGCGCGTCTCAGGTTATTCAGTCGATTATGATTGCAGACTGCGTTGACTACGATGAATATCATACGGGATACAGACCTGACGGAGTCTTTTTTTCCGGACAGAGCTTTATTACCAAGTTAGGTTCGGGTATTTCATCGATTATTCAGGGTATAGTTTTTGCTATTGTCGGTTTCAGCGGTGACAATGTTGCAAGATGTAATGAACTGTTGGCTCAGTCTTCTCGTACCGATTTTCTCTTTGCAACCGCACCGGAATTCGAGCCTTACAGATTCGGAATGTTTTTCCTTGTGTCAATACCTCCGGCAATAGGATTTTTACTTTCGATAATTCCGATGAAAAATTATGAAATAACCAATGAAGAGCAGACAAATATCCTTAATTCATTGAATGAAAAGAGAAATCAAAAATAAATATTGATGACATTAAAGCCCGGAAGTAAAATACTTTTTGGGCTTTTAAAAATTTGTGTTTATTTTCTCATAGTTATATGGTAAAATAAAATTCACAAAAAGGAGTGGATATTTTGAAAAAACTTAAAACCAGCGACAAGGCTAAGAAAATTATCAGGAAAACTGTAAAGGCGATTCTTTGTGTAGTGCTTTCATTATGTATTATTGTTTCAGCGGTAATAGTCGGCTTATTGTCATATCAAAAATCAATTGAGGGAGATTATACCTTGCTTAACGGTGATACTAAAAAAGCATTCTCGACAAAATTCAGCAATGTTATAACTTATCCGAAAACAAAAACTCAAGGCAGATATTGGCGTGACGGTATGATAGGCGGCAACGGAAAGCTCGGCTTCGTTACCTCAGGTGCGCCTTACAGCGACACAATAATTTACCAAGATGTAGATTATATTATGCCTTCCGACAGAGACAGATCATATATGCCTGACCTTACAGGGGATCTTGAGCCCACAAAACAGGCGATAGTAAATTTAGACGACAGCTGGTGCGTTGCAGACTGTAAAAATTGGAATTACGGGTATGCTTTTCATCCGGGTCAGCAGTTAAGACTTACACAGGATAAGTTTACTTTCTTTAAGGATTATATCCGTTGGACTGATTATGAAACGGGCGAAGTCGGTGTTTCATACCGCGATAAAAACGGTACTTGGGAGAGATCCACATTTACATCAAGAGTTGATGATGTAACCGTTACAAAGATTACAGAATCATCTGACGGCAGTAAGGTAAATCTTACACTTTCACTTGACGACGCAAGCGGTGTGTATAAATACGGCAACGGCGACGAACAGAATATTAAGTATAAGAAGCTTGTTGACGATGACTGCACATATATCACTTTTGTTGCACATTATCCTGATTATGAGCTTTCCTCACTCGGCAACGGCGGTTACGCAGGTGTTACATATGTTATCGTTGAGGGCGGTACAAAAGAAAAAGTATTGCTTGACGCAGATAAGCGTCAGAAGAACAGCGAAAGTATTATTGCAGGCGAAGAAAATCCTGCAATTAAAATTACGGGTGCCGATGCGGTTTATCTTATTACAAAGAATGACAGAACCTTTGATATGGGTGCATTTAAAGATTTTGAAAGTGCCGATAACTATGAATTGACGGATTCATTGCTCAAAGACTGTAAGGCAGTTGCAAAGAAATACACGGCTGATAATAAATTTGATTATGCAAAAGCACTCGCTCCGAGTGCAAAATTACAGGCTGAAATGTTCAATCGAGTAAGCTTGAGGCTCGGTGCTGATGACAATGAACAGAGAAATCTTTCAAATGAGGATTTGCTTTTCAAACAGAAATTTAACGGAAATGTCAACGAAGCGTTGCTTGAAAGAATATATCAGCAGGCTCGTTATGCAATGATTTGTTCAAGCGGATATTCAATGACGCGCCTTTCAGGTATGTGGACGGGCGAATGGAACCCCGGCTGGCGCAGTGAATATACGATGGATGCTAATGTTAATCTTCAGTCAAGCGGTATGAATTCTTCAAATCTTGTAGAATTCGGCGAGGGATATGTTAAGTTTATTCTTCGTCAGATAGACGACTGGAAGATAAATGCCGAAAAATGCTACGGTATGAAAGACGCTATTATGTGTCCGGTTAACTGTGACGGTGACGGTGCGCTCAACGCAGAATATTATCAGGGTTATCCGTTCCAGTATTGGAATGCAGGCGCAAGCTGG
This sequence comes from uncultured Clostridia bacterium, assembly GCA_945988915.1. Classification (GTDB taxonomy): domain Bacteria; phylum Bacillota; class Clostridia; order Oscillospirales; family Acutalibacteraceae; genus Fimenecus. Next base: position 4,049 of record CAMFTS010000036.1, on the reverse strand, counting down.
ATGCTTCAGCCGATTTACGAAATGTATCAGTGCTATGGAAACATAACAATTACGGACGATAACGGCGAAGAAAAGAAATTGCTTGAAGATGTTCTTCTTCCGCTTCTCACATTACAGTCGAATTTCTGGGATCAGCTGGTATCAACAGAATACTATACAGACAAAGATGGTAACGCTAAATATGAAAAGGGCAAGGCTGAATTGCTTGACGGCGAAAAATACTTGCTCATTCCTTCATATTCACCCGAGAATACAACAGGCGGCGAAACATATAATTCAACGCTTGCGGCAAACTCCGCTATGGATATAGGCGCTGCGAGAAACGGTCTTGAAATGACAATAGATGTTGAAAATACTGTTAAAGCTGAAGGGTATGAGGAAAGAGTTGCTCATTGGACAGATTTGCTTTCAAAACTGCCCGATTATCAGTTCGATGACAGCGGTGCTGTTAAAGAATGGTGTGCAAATCAGTATGAAGATAACAATAAGCACCGTCATATCAGCCACCTCTACTGCGCTTGGCCGTTAAATGAAACACAGCACGATGCAACCCTTGCCGATGCTTCTCTTCAGGCTATTGCAAACAGGGAAAAGGAAAACAGCGCTTCACACGGCTTTGTTCATCAGGCATTGGTTTTGGCAAGACTTAAGCAGGGAGATCAGGTAAACGGCTTGATTCATAGCCTTTTGAAGAGTAATATTTGTTATACATCTCTTATGACAGACCATAACACAAACAGAGGTTCCGATACATACTGTACCGATACAGAGCTCGGCTTGGTAGGCATAGTAAACGAAGCATTGCTCTATTCAAGCAAAGGCGAAATTGAAATTTTGCCGGCACTTCCGAGTGATTGGACAACCGGTGAAATAAGAGGATTGAGCGCAAAAACAAATGCGACGGTTTCAATTAAATGGGAATCCGGCAGTGTTGTTGCAGAAATCACCTCGGATATTGACCAGACAATCAGAGTTTCTTGTCACGGTGATAATGTTCAAGACATTACATTTAAAGCAGGCGAAACAAAGACTGTTGAGTTTTAATTTGTTAATCGAATAAAATTAATCCCCTTGATTTTAAAATCAAGGGGATTTGTCTGTTATATGAACTTAATATTGTTTTCTTTTAAGTAAATCATTTTTAATGTAAGAAAAGGTTTTATCCTCACCCTCGTCACGAAGCATAGTCAGTAATTTCTCAAGTAAATCGGAGGTTTCGGGATGAATAATCCTGTGTGATCTGCCTCTTTCAAAGTATTCAAGAGGATAAGCATCGGTATATTTATCACCCAAATATGTTTTGCTTGCCGCAACTCTGTCACAAAACATTTCCACAACATATTTCAAAGGCATTTTCACAGCTGAGTTTCTCTTTAAAACAGGGCTGTAATCATTCCAATATTCAAAATGATGTTTGTTTCTTCCCTTGTGGTGCATCCACGCTTCCGAATAGCCTTTATCTGTTCTCTCAAGCTCATTCGGACTCCTCGTTCCGTCGTAATACTTAGCGCCGTTGAAGAATTCTATCGGGGAATATTTAGATAAGTCGTGCCGTAAGCCCTGAAGTCCGATTCCGGCTTTGAAGCAGTGCTTTATAACTTTATGGCGGTGCTTTGTGATTGTTTTAAAATGTCCGATTACATTTGCCATTTAATCATTTCAACCTTTCGATTTCAGTTATATTTAACGTCTTGTCATTATATACGAATTTAATGTTATACCCTGCGAAGCTGATACCGTATTCTTTGCCGTTTTCATCACAGTAGGAGGGACGGGGATCATTCTTCAGAAGCTCAATCAAAGCACTTCTTTTATCCGAGGGAATAATACTTAAAATATCTTCGCCGTATGATACTTCGATTTCATAATTCTTTGTGAATTCCGTGTAGCCCTCTTTTGCATCTTGCTTTAAATCTGCCGTCGGAATATACGGCTTAATGTCGAAAATCGGCGTGCCGTTCATCATATCTATTCCCGATACAAAAATGACAGGAGAATTAACACATTCAAAATCAATCTTTTCAATTTTCACACAAGAAAGTCCCAGAGAATTCGGTCTGAAAGGTGAGCGTGACGCGAAAACTCCTACTCTTTTATTGCCGCCGAGCCGCGGAGGTCTTACTGTCGGCGACCATTTTGCATTTACACATTCGGAAAACTGCCAGATAAGCCAAATATGTGAAAAGCCGTCAAGCTCTTTAAGTGCTTCACTGCGCCTGAAATCAGGCTCAAAAATAATCTTGCCTTTTAATTCGTCAACAAGTCCCGATTGACGGGGAATACCGAATTTTTCAGGAAAGTCTGTATATATATGAGCAATAGGTTTAATTACAAATTCTTCGTTCATATGTCATCGCTTTCAAAAATATAAATACATTTTAATTCATTCTTTTACTGCTTTCAATCTTTCTGACCGTTGCCGTATGCAAGGCTAAAAGCGTAAGACAAAGTGCAAGCAATACAAAGGGCGTGATATTGAAGGTCGTTGCAACAGCAACATATCCGAAAGTAAGCTGAATTAAAAATCCGGAGGCATAGGCACCGCCCATATGGAAACCGGTTATATCGGCAGAATACTCTTTTCCGAAGCGTTCGGGAACAGAATGTAATACACTTGGGAAAATAGGACCGCACCCCATACCGATAAGCAAGAATCCGACGGTTGAAACCGTGCCGACAGGAATCAAAAGAACAATAATTCCGAAAAGAATAAAAAGTGCTCCGTATTTAATAAGCTTGTTATCTTCTAATTTCATTGAGAGAAAGCCCGAAATCAGTCTGCCGAGCATTATACCTAAGTAATAAACGGATACCCATTTCGCCGCTGTATCGGGCTGCATATTGCGCGCGTTTACAAGAAAGGTTGCACCCCAGGTACCGAAAATGAATTCAATACTGCAATATAGCCCGAGCATTAAAATACTTGTTAAAATAGCAGGCTTTGAAAGAATGTCCTTGAGCCCTGCCGACTGATTATTATTCTGTGTGCTTTTCTGCTCTTTTTTTACGGGGTCAAGCCTGTGCCACTTCGGAAGAGCAACGGCTACTGTCAGAGCTATTACGAACTGGATTACGGCAATAATTCTGTAACCGTTTCTCCAGTTGCCCGTTTCACCCGTGAGGAAAAAGGACATTATTATAGGACTTAATGTTACGCCTATACCCCAAAAACAATGGAGCCAGCTCATATGCTTTGCTTCATAGTGCAAAGAAACATAGTTGTTAAGCCCTGTGTCGATAGCTCCTGCACCGTAGCCGAGTACAATTGCAAAAACTATCATCATCCATATATTTACCGAAAAGCTCATGCCGAGAAGACCGATTATGGTAAGACATATTGAAGCTAAGGTTACATTCGCCGTACCGTATTTGCGAATTAAAACACCTGCAAGAAAGCTGGCGCCTCCCGAACATACGCCGACAATAATACTGTAAATCGAAGCGAAGCTTTCGGCAATCCCGAATTCTGTGTGAATAACAGGCCAGGCAACTCCGAAAATTGAGTCAGGTAAGCCTAAAGATATAAATACAACATAAATTACTGCAAGTAAAGCAAGCATTTTCATCACCTAGAAAAGTATAACAGTTATTTTGAATTAAATCAAACATATATTTGTATTGTTATTTTAAAACAATCGTGGTAAAATTATAACAAATAAAAAAGGAGTTGATTATTATGGCACTTGGCGAAAAGGTCGAAATAACAACAGATAATCCGCAGCTTAAGCTCGAAATTTATAAGGGACACTATGCAACTTCACACGGACACTCCAATTATTATATAGATATTGCCAATAATAAGGCAAATCTCGGACAGGCAAGAGCAGTTGCAAAGGAACTCGCAAAGAAATATAAAAATACAACTTTGATTGATACAATTCTGTGCCTTGACGGTATGGAGGTTATTGCGGCTTGCCTTGCAAGCGAACTTACAAAACAGGATTATGCAAATATGAACAACGGCAGAGAAATTTATATTCTTACTCCCGAGCACAATGCAGGCAGTCAGCTTTTCTTCAGAGATAATACCGCACCTATGATTAACAATA
>CAMFTS010000035.1 GCA_945988915.1 uncultured Clostridia bacterium | reverse complement strand
ACTTGTGGTCGTTGTTTGTGTCTTCGTGAGTGCCGATTGCTTCACTACAACCGTAGTCGCACTTGTGGTCACGGTTTGTGTCTGCGTGAGTACCAACATTTGTATCGCAGTAATCACAAGCATGGTCTGTGTTTTCGTCTGTGTGTCCGTCATTTACTGTTACGGTTACAGAGGTTTCATTGCCCGCCTTGTCGGTGACAACGATTGTCTGTGTACCGTCAGCCGGAGTCAGCGTGAACTGATTGTTTGCGTCAAGTAAAACTTCTGTGCCGTTTACGGTCACGCTCTTAATATACTCTTCTGTAACAGTAACCGTCTGTGCTTCGCAGTAGGTCTTACCTTTTTCAACACCCGAAATGACAGGTGCAGTGGCGTCTAATACAACTCCCTCGGAGGAAAGGTAGGTAACATTTCCGGCAAAGTCGGTTAGCCTTACATAGACAACATATTTGTTGTCGGGATTGATATTGAATGCACGGCTATATTCCGTAAATTCTTTGCCTGCAAGGTCAGCCTGTGTCAAAGCAGGTTCTCCGCTGTAAAGATAATATTCAACCTTAACAGCCTTATCATCGGTATAGCCGTTGTGACTATAGCTATCGTCACTTGCAGTGATTGTAACGCTTTGAGTATCCTTAAAGAAGACACCAAAGGTAATCGTATTGAGGAAGCTGTTCCATTTATTTGTACCAACGGTAATTTCTCCGGTCGGCGCCGTTGTATCTGTCAGCAGTTCGCCGTATTCTTTATTACAATATTCACAAACCGCTTTTTTGAAATAGCTTGCCGTTCCGCCTGTATGCGAGGAAAGTGTTTTTCCGCAGATGTCGCACACATGGTCTTTTGGACTTATGTCCCTATGAGCACAGGTGTAATCGCATCTTGAGCATACACCTTCAACCCAGGTGTGGTCTTCATAGTCAACTACAACTGCATAACAGCAATTCCAATACTGCTTATGCTGTTTTTCGTTCTTTTCCCAAACCTTTGTGCCTGTATGATTTTCGGGGCTTTTTTCGCCGTATTCCGCGTCGCAAAACTCGCAGAAAGCCTTTTTGGTGCAGGTTGCAGTTCCACCGGAGTGCTTAGCCCGATCCTGAATCTCTTTGCAGTCGCCGTTCTGACAATTATGCCAGTGGTAGGTACCGTCATAAACCCAATCGCCTGAGAAGTCGTGGTCATGGTGTGGATTAACCGTTACCGTAAGCTTAGCGCCCTTCCTTGCGTCACAGTCAAAGTCGGTAAGGTCGAGTCTGAGCGTCACATCGGCAAGCTCATACGGTATGGTGACTGTTGTCTCATTTTCGAAAACATACTCTTCCTTGCCGCTTATGAAGAAAGAGCACTTGTAATTGTTACCCTGCGCAATTTCAGCATATGTGATTTCATATACAAGCGGTGAGATCGCCGTCATACGGTTTGTAACAGAAGTACAATCCCAGTCTGCACCGTTAAGCCAGTTACCCGAGCCGTTGCCGACGACAATAATCGGTATGTTCTCATAAATATAGTTTACCACAGCGTCTTCTTGAGCAAATTTGCCGTTTGTGTTACCGATAACCTCTTTTACAAGATATTTGCCGGATATTTCAGGGCTTTTTACAGTCTCGTATCCGGTGCCTATTGTTCCCTTTAAAATAATGGAGTCTGCCAGCTTTGTTTTGCCGTCTTCATAAAGATAGTTTACGATTACCTTACCGGTATTTTCATCTATTCCTGCAGATTCATAACTGCTTTTTTCTACAGCAATAAGTGCCGAATAAGCCGGTACGCTGAAGGTTGAACCGCTGACCTCAGCGAGCTTTGTTACGCCGGCTGAATCGCCGTTGGCAATTACTACCCACTCGGTTACGGAAGTATCCTTAAGCGTTATCTCGGCAGGAGCGGAATCGCTGTTATAGATAACCGCCATCTTGCTCCACTCGCCGGGTGTGTCGTTGGCGATAGTGAAGGCTATTTGCTTTGAAGCGTCGATCATATTACCGTTAAAAATGTACGCATCACTGTACGAATTATCTGCACAGGTCAAAGGAGTAAAGCGGTTTCTTATATTAGAAAGTCCCTTGTAGTATGAAACAACATCAGCATAATCAACTACATTCTGCCACTTAATCATATTACATGTAGCAGCTGACTTGTAGCTGTTTGTGTCGCCGTCCTTGCTGCGGCACATTTCCTCGCCTGCGAGCATAAATGCAACACCCTGTGATGTGTAAACAATTGCACCGCCGAGCTTGTTCATCTTTACTGCTGTTGACTCACGAACTCCGTAAGAAGCAAGTCCTGTTGAACCGAGAATCCGGTCGTAGAGAGTTGCGTTATCATGGCATGATGCATATGATACGCACTGTGAAGGTGCGCTTGCAAGCCATTTGTATCTGCCGAATGAGTTAGCTCTTACACCATATCTGATGTCGGGAGCAGAAGTTTTTGCACCCTGAATGAAGCCCTGTTTTGATAAACCGCCCTTGATACCGTCACGGATTACATCGTTAAAGAGTGCGATTCTGTCGTTGAGCATTGCAGCGTTAGCCTGTGTAGCAGGATAGTACTTTGCACCTGTGCATGTATTTGTGGGATGATATGAGGCACCGTCTGCCCAGCCTTCGCCCCATGTTGTAATTCTTGGATCGACTCCATCAAGAGCCTCCCTTATAAGATTCATGGTCTCAACATCCATCAGAGCCATTGAATCAAAGTTAAAACCGTCGATATGGTACTCATTTGCCCAGTATAGCAGCGACTGAATTATAAATTCTCTATACATTGCGCGTTCTGTTGCACACTCATTGCCGTAGCCTGAGCCGTTGGAGAATGCACCTGTCTTTGTCATTCTGTAGTAGTAGTTAGGTACTGTAGCCTGGAAGCAGGAATCAGTTGACATTGTATGGGTGTAATCAACATCCATAACTACTGAAATGCCTGCGTCGTGAAGAGCCATAATCATTGACTTACACTCTTCGATTCTTTTGTTACCGTCATAGGGGTTTGAAGAATAAGAGCCTTCGGGAACATTGAAGTTCTGAGGGTCATAACCCCAGTTGAGCTGTGTATCAGAACCCTTTTCGTCGATTGACCCGAAGTCAAAGAAGGGGTTAATCTTAACTGTTGTTACACCAAGCTCTTTTAGGTAATCAATACAGGTTGAAACATTACCCTCACCGTTGAGTGTTGTACCTGTTTCGGTGAAAGCCAAGTACTTTCCTCTGTTATCTTTCGATACACCTGAAGCAGGATCATAAGAAAAGTCCTTAATGTGAAGTTCCCAGACTACTGAATCTGTTGACTCGTCCAAAAGAACGTGATCATCATTTTCCCATCCTTCGGGGTCGGTAGAATCAAGGTCGCATACCATTGAACGTTTACCGTTTACTCCCGTTGCAACCGAATAAATGTCCTGTGTTTCTTTTGTAGTGGCGCCGCCGGATGTACCGACTTTTAGTGCTGTTATTGTGTAGATATAATATACGTTTCTAAAGTCGCCTTCAAGCGTTATTTGCCAAACGCCTGTTGTCTCGTCATAAGTCATTTCGTAAGTTCCAAGCTTATCGTCTACACCATTTTTTCTCGACTCTTCGGCTGTACCGTATGCATAAAGATTCACTACCACCTTTGTGGCTGTCGGAGCCCAAACCTTAAATGTCGTACTCTCAGATGTATATGTAGCGCCCAAATCATGCTGTGAGTAGTGGTACTGACTGTCAATTGATTCGCAAGCCTGTGTATATTTAGAATCTGCTATGTTATCAAAACTGATATTGGCGCCGCAGTAATCGCACTTATGGGCGTAATTTTTATAATCACAAGAGCTGATACTTACTCCACAGCCGTAGTAGTCGCACTTGTGATCCTTATTAAAGTCCATACATATATGTTCATCAATATCATCTATGCCATAAGCCGCTGTAAAACGATTGGGATGAGTTATTTCTTCGTTTACCACACCTGAATTAACCGCTGTTTCTTCTGTTGTGCCATCGGAAAGCGTCAGGCAGTCAACAAAAAGATTAACTTCGGTTTCACCCGGGTTAACTACTAAGAATGTAGCTGTAACAAAAGGGACAGAACCCTTGTCGGCAAACTTGCAAAGGTCTAAATCAACAGCATTAGCCTTAATCTGATTTGTGTCTCCGTCACTTATAACATTATAATAATATTTATTATCATGATATTCATCACGTAACATAGGCATAAGATTTAATATACTGCTTACCTCCGGTGGTATATCTGCAAATTGAAGATAAGCAGGGTCGTATGTTAATGTCCACTGCAGGTCAAGCACATCCTTTGTGCTGTCGATAAAGTAGGTTACCGTTACATAATTTGTGCCGTTTTGGTCTTGTTCGACTGTTACTTTTGAAGTTGTTGACACTGTAGGGAAATAATTTGAAGTTGCGTTTACTTTTAGTGTATCTCCGGAGCCTGCACTACTTATTATTGTCGGCGGAGTTTTGCCGGTCTGCTGTGCGCCGCCGGACGATACATCAAGATCCGATATCAATTTTAAAATATTCGTACAGTCAAATATATTTTTATTGCCGTCACCGTTATTGTCAATCCGAGCAATCTGAATTTCTTCAAGCTCTATTAAACCTACCAAATATTTCTGCAACAAAACGGAGTCCTTAACAGTAACTTGTCCGTCAAAATCTATGTCGCCTGCTATGTAAGCCTGTTCGGCAAACACCGTAGTCGGCACTAATGTAATCATCATACAAAGTGCAAGTACTATGCTTAAAATTCGTTTTTTCATTGCTCTTCCTCCAAAAAAATATAAATTTTTAATCTCGATATAGGCTCCCTTGTGTAAAGGGAGCTGTCACGCAGTGACTGAGGGATTGTCATAAAATATACGCATTGTAACAACAATCCCTCCACCGCAAGCGGTCCCCCTCCCTTTACACAAGGGAGGCGTTTTCCGTATTATATTTCGGATTGTATTTCATAACAAAGAGTTCAAGAGTTTCTTTCAGCACTTCTATCTGGGCTTTCAGATAGAACTCATCCTCAAACAGTGCGTAGTGAACACAGGCTCTGATTAGTATAAAAATCAGCGGCGTCAGCTTCTCATAGGGAATACCAAGCTTTGGCTCTAAGCTCTTTGCGTATTCCGTATAACGCTTATCTACGCCCGCAAAGAATTTCTGACCGTATTCTCTGTATTTCGGATGGGTATAGACCTGATACATGAGCCGGTATTTCTTTCCGTGTTTTTCTGCCGTCCAATAAGGGATTTCGTTAACAAAGCGCCACAAGTCCTCTACATCTGTGGGCGCTTTCGCCATAAAGTCATCTTCTACCTTACTCATACAATATTCGGTGGATTGAATAATAATGTCATCTAAGTTGTCAAAATACTGATACAGGCTCGCAACATTACAGTTGCAGGCATCCGCAATGGCTTTTACACCTACAGCGGTAAATCCGTGCTCCGCATAGCAATCGAAACATTTTTCCATAATCTCGATTTTCTTTTCCCTGCGGGCTTCTTCATTAACAGTGCGCAACAGATTTCCCCCTTTTTTCAATAATAAAGTAAACGCTTATTTATATTATATTGTTTTCGCTTTGCTATGTCAAGCGGATTTCCATAAAATCAAAACTTGTAACCGTGTATTATAAACAATGATTTTGAAAAAAAGTCAAATCATAATATACATTATTTATCTTCTGTACCTATATCTGTTAATAATCCTTTAAGTTCCGGATACGGCATTGAAAATCTCTGTGAAAGATAGCGTAATGATGCGCCGAGTTCTCCGTCAGGTCCGCCGTACTGTTCAGAAATTATCTGTGCAAATTTGGGATTGGGATTCTTGATATTTACCGGAAACTGCAATTTTTTTTGATATTCAAACATCAGCGTTCACACTCCTTATCATTTTCCCACGGCCAAGGGTCAGCAAGCCATGCATTGCCTTTTGCTGACTGAGTTATCGGGCCGTGGTTTTTTTCAAATTCAGCTAAAAGGATTTCGTATTCAGCCATATATTTGTTATACCTTTCTTTTGCCAACTTATCGTTTGGATGCGTATCCAGATACATATGCAGCTCCCATGCCGCAAACTGTACTGATGAAAGCCTCAGCATATCGTGATTTCTACTGTTCATTAGTATCTTCCTCCGTAAAACGGCTTATTCAAATCAAGAAAAGCGGTGCCGTATTTTAAAGCGTTTTCAGGTGAATACATTGTTGTATTTGTCTGAAACGGAATATAAGCCATTGTTGTTACAGGATTTTCAGGCAATGGCTTTATACCGGTATAAACAGTATTTTCAACACATGAAGCATTGTCATAATTGTTGTTTTCTTTGCACATTGGATTTGTGCACATTGTATTTTCTGTCAATACTATCTCTCCTTGTTATTATTTGCTCCCCTTGATTTCAGTATATGAATACAACATAAAAAAGTTAAGACCGTTCTCACAACAAGAACGGTCTTTAAAACTATAAATGATTTAATTATTTGAGAGAAATAGCCTGTTTTACCTTATCGGCAATATTATCTGCGTCAAGGCCGTAAATATGAAGAAGCTCAACAGCAGGGCCTGATTTGCCGAACACATCGTTTACGCCGACTTTAACAACAGGCACAGGAATTGTTTCGCATATAACTTCTGAAACAGCAGAACCAAGTCCGCCGATAACGCTATGCTCTTCCGCAGTAACAATAGCGCCTGTTTTCTTTGCCGAATCAATTATTATATCTCTGTCAATAGGCTTAATGGTAGCCATATTTACTACTCTTGCAGAAATACCCTCTGATTTGAGTTTTTCTGCTGCCATAATAGCTTCATTAACCATAAGACCTGAAGCGATAATTGTAACATCAGAGCCTTCAATAAGTATATTGCCCTTGCCGATTTCAAACGTATAATCTTCATCAAATACTCTCGGAACAGCAAGTCGTCCAAAACGCATATAAACAGGACCGTCATGCTCAGCTGCTGCAAGAACACATGCACGCGCTTCAATATCATCGGCAGGATTAAGAATAACCATACCGGGAATTGTTCTCATAAGAGCAATATCTTCACAACACTGATGGCTTGCACCGTCTTCTCCGACTGAAATACCTGCATGAGTAGCACCGATTTTTACATTCAAATGAGGATATCCGATAGAATTTCTAATCTGTTCAAAGGCTCTGCCTGCGGCAAACATTGCGAAAGATGAAGCAAATACCGTATGACCCGTTGCTGCAAGACCTGCGGCAACACCCATAAGATTGCTCTCTGCAATACCGACATCGACAAATCTTTCAGGATGAGCCTTTTTAAACATACCCGTTTTTGTAGCAGCTGCAAGGTCTGCATCAAGAACAATGATATTGGCGCCTTTATCTCCTAACTCCACAAGTGTTTTACCGTAAGCATCACGAGTTGCACATTTAATTACTTCTGCCATAATTAAGCCTCCAATTCTTTTAACTGAGCATTGAGTTCAGCCATAGCCTGATTGTATTCTTCTTCATTAGGAGCTTTACCGTGCCAACCGCATGAATTTTCCATATAGGAAACTCCCTTACCTTTTACAGTCTTCATTACTATACAAGTGGGCATATCTTTAACGCTCTTGGCATTATTCAAAGCTGACTCAATTTCGTCAAGATTATGTCCGTCAATTTCTACAACATTCCAATTAAAAGCTTTGAATTTATCAGCAATAGGATATGCAGAATTAACTTCATCAATTGTGCCGTCAATTTGAAGATTATTATAGTCAACAAAAGCGACAAGATTGTCAAGCTTACGGTTGCCCGCAAACATTGCTGCTTCCCAAACTTCACCCTCTTCAATTTCACCGTCGCCGAGTATCGTATAAACTCTGTAATCCGCATTATCAAACTTTGCACCGAGAGCCATACCGACAGCAGCTGATATTCCCTGACCGAGAGAGCCGGTACTCATATCAACACCGGGAGTCTTATTCATATTCGGGTGTCCCTGAAGATAAGAATCGGATTTTCTCAAGGTCTTAAGGTCTTCAACAGGGAAAAATCCCTTTAATGCAAGTGTAGCATAGAGTGCAGGTGCTGCGTGACCTTTAGAAAGAACAAATCTATCCCTTGATTCAAGTCCGGGATTCTTCGGATCAATGTTCATTTCTTCATTGTAAAGATATGCAAGTACATCGCAGATTGAAAGAGAGCCGCCGGGATGTCCTGCTTTTGCATTGAAAACACCTTCAATTACGCCAATACGAGCTTTTGTCGCAAAAAGCTGTAATTCTTTTTTCTTATTGTTATCCATAATCAAATCTCCTTTTTATCAATTTGAAAGATACATATTTAGATTGGCATTAACCCGCTCAGGAATTTGCTGAAATATTCAGGTATTTCCGAAGAAAATTCAACATATTCCAATGTTCTCGGATGAACAAAACCTATTAAACCTGCATGCAGGCACTGGCCGTTCAGCTTAATCTCGTTACCTTTTGGTTTTCCGTAAACATCATCACCCGCCAACGGATGCCCTATGTGTGCCATATGAACTCTTATTTGATGAGTTCGTCCTGTTTCAAGATTCAACTTAACATAGTCATAATTCTTATAGCTTTCAAGCACAGTATAGTGTGTTACGGCATTTTTAGAGTTTTTATCCGTAACAGTCATTTTTTTACGGTCAGAAGGATTTCTGCCGATAGGAGCAATAACCGTACCTGAATTCTCTTTTAAATGACCGGTTACAACAGCTTTATACTCTCGAGTAAAGCTATGCTCTTTTATCTGTTCTGCCAAGCTTTTATGCGCAAAATCGGTTTTAGCTACAATCAGCAATCCGCTTGTGTTCTTATCAATTCTATGAACAATACCCGGTCTTAATACGCCGTTAATGCCCGACAGACTGTCGCCGCAGTGAAACATCAAAGCATTTACAAGTGTATTATTATAATTGCCGGGGGCAGGATGAACAACCATTCCTTTCGGCTTGTTTACAACAAGTAAATCATCATCTTCATATACGATATCAAGAGGTATATTCTGAGGTTCAACAGAAAGCTTCACAGGTTCAATTGGTGTATATTCAACTTTGTCCTCAAGCTTTAATTTATAGTTTTTTGAGACCTTAACACCATTTACGCATACATTTCCGATTTCAATGGCTTTTTGAATATATGAACGGGATGTTTTTGGGAAAATAAACGACAAAAACTTATCTATTCTTTCGCCTTCTGATTCATTTTCTATGAGAATACTAATGCTGTTCATATGATTCATCCTTTTTGCCTTTACGCGCATCGTTTAACAAATCATAACACAAATATAAAATTATTATAAATGCTCCAACCGTTATAAGCATATCCGCAAAATTAAATACGGCAAAATCGACAAACAAAGGCTCGATATAATCAACTACATAGCCTCGGAAAACTCTGTCTATCAGATTCGCGGCACCGCCTGAAATAATCATTACAGCAGGAACATATATAATTTTGGATTTTATTTTACCGGATAATAAATAAATAAGTCCAACAATCAAAACTAATGCAGTTATTACGCTTAAAACAGCAGTATAACCGCTAAAAGAGCCGAAAGCTGCCCCTGTATTTTTGATATATGTCAGACTTATAAATTTATCTATCACTATATAGCTTCCGAGAGGAGACAAATGCTTGATTACTAACAGTTTAATAGCTTGATCAATCGCAATAAGAAAAACTATTACCAAAACTGTTACAGCCTGAACCATTATCTCACCTCAAATTATTTTTTTCTAAAAAACTTTTTGAAAGAAATAGAACCGTCGTCGTCTTCCTCATCCTCATCAAGTTCTTCATCTAATGAAGCATATTTTGTTTTAATATCCTCTTCTTCAGACTCATTTTCTTCAATATCCACCGAGTCATCATCAAGATCCATATCGTTAAAGTTTAATGAAAAGCCGTCATCAGCTGATAAACCAATATCGTCAAAGGCTAAAGTATTAACCTCGTCATCGTCTTCATCAGCAATTTCACCGATTGAGAAAACATCATCATCTTCCTCCGAAACAATCTCTGTTGCTTCGTTTTCAACATCCAATTCATCATCAATATCGGTATCAACAGAGAAACCGTCTTCATTTTCCTCATATGTTGTTTCTGCGGTTTCATCAACTTCAGTTTCATCTTCAAAGCCGAAATCGGAAAGTTCAAAAGCTTCTTCAATATCTTCGGCTGTATCAGTTATTTCTTCAGCTGATTGTTCAGCAATTTCAGAAACGACTTCTTCTGTCGGCTCTTCAATTACTTCATCGGCAACTGTTTCGGGAGTTACTTCCACTACTGAGTCCTCCGAAACTTTTTCCTGGCTTTCTTTTACAATTACAGGAATCTTGTCAAGCAAAGTAAGGTGCTCCTCATAAAGCCCCATAAGCTTTGTTCTGAAATCAGATACTTCTCTTTGAAGCATATCATAAACAAGCTTTTCCTGGGTTGCTTTTCTGTTTATACCGCCCAAAAGCTCATCAGCTTTAACATTTGCCTCATGAATCGTAGTATCTGCTGTATATCTGGCATCATTCACAAGTTTTGCAGCTGCTGTCTTTGCATCATTAAGAATTCTTTCAGCTTCTGCATTAGCCTGCTCTAAAATCTCTTTTGAATTTATTTCAGCCTGATTAATCTGCTTAGCTGAATTATCTTTCGCCTCTGCAACAATTTGATCAGCAAGCTTTTGTGCTGCAAGTAAAGCGTGACGAAGACTGTCTTCATCCTTTTTGTATTCCTCAACTTTATTTGCAAGTAAGCTGA
>CAMFTS010000034.1 GCA_945988915.1 uncultured Clostridia bacterium | reverse complement strand
AAACAACAGGCTCAACTCTTGATGAATGTGCAAAAATGCTGAGAATTTACGGAGCTGAAAAAGTGTATGCTATCACATTTGCAATAACGAAAATGCACGGTAAAACAAATGTTGACAGTTTGGACTAATGTTGTTAAAATAGCGATGAGGTGTGACCCATGAACAAAAAAAGAAAAGTATATATGACCGTTATCGGTGTTCTGGCTGTTGCCATAATAATCGGAATGATAATACTCGGTGTAAATCTGTATAAAAACCGTTGGCATAGAATTGACTTTTCTGTTGACAGTATCAATATTAAGGAAACCGGTGAATTCGGGGAATACAAATATCATGTAACCGTAACAGGCAGTGCAAAAACCTGGTTCTATGATTTCAACACTTACGAATTCAACTTAACATCAGGCTCAAACGGAGCTCTTGCGCCGTCAAATGTTGAAAACAGCGGAACTATCACAGCTAATCATAAAGAAAACGGCAAGTTTTATTTCTCATTTGAAACAGACGATATCGACGAGATTAAAAATTATGTGTTCAAAGCGGAGAATATCTATATTGACGGCAATGAAAAACGCGGAACAGATATAAGACTGTTTATGTCGGACTACGCCGATAAAATTCAGCAGAAATAAAGTTTTTAATAATTGACATTAACAAATAATAATGTTAGAATATAGCAATGAAAAACGCAGTGAAGAAGTTAAGGTATTTGCTCTATGTTTTCAGAGAGCTGTCGTTCGGTGCAAGACAGCACATAACTTTTACCGCCGTCGCTTCTGAGCGGCTGTGCCTAAAGATTTTCCGTTAAGCACAGACGGTTTGCCTTCGTTATGGGCTTTGAGTGGTCGCTTATTGCGTCAATTTGAGTGGTAACACGGATTTTATTCGCCTCATACTTTCGGTATGAGGTTTTTTATTTTAATTTTAACTCTAAAAGGAGAGAGATAAATGTCGAAAGAACTTGAAAAACAGTACAATCCTAAAAATGTTGAAGAACGCATTTATAAAACATGGGTTGACAACAAGTATTTTCACGCAAAACGCGAAGAGGGTAAAAAGACTTATACAATAGTTATTCCTCCTCCCAATATTACAGGTCAGCTTCATATGGGACATGCGCTTGACAACACTTTACAGGATATTCTTATCAGATATCACAGAATGGCAGGCTATGATACACTTTGGCTTCCCGGTACAGACCACGCATCTATTGCGACAGAGGCAAAAATCGTTGAGGCTATGCGTAAAGAAGGTATCACAAAGGAAGATATAGGCAGAGAAAAATTCCTTGAAAGAGCTTGGGATTGGAAAGCTCAGTACGGCGGCAGAATTATCGAACAGCTTAAAAAGATGGGTTCTTCCTGCGACTGGGACAGAGAAAGATTTACTCTTGACGAGGGTTGCAGTAACGCGGTTCGCGAGGTCTTTGTTCGCCTGTACGATAAGGATTTGATATACCGCGGTAACAGAATGGTTAACTGGTGTCCGCACTGCAATACTTCAATTTCCGACGCTGAGGTTGAATACGAAGAGAAAGACTCAAATTTCTGGCATCTTCTTTATACGGTTAAGGAAACGGGAGAAAAGCTTGAGCTTGCAACAACAAGACCCGAAACAATGCTCGGAGATACTGCAGTTGCTATCAATGCCGATGACCCGAGATATGCTCATCTTCACGGATGTCATGTTATTCTTCCTCTTCTCAATAAAGAAATTCCTATTGTTTGCGACGAACACGCCGATATGACAAAGGGTACGGGCGTTGTTAAAATTACACCTGCACATGACCCCAACGACTTTGAGGTAGGTCTTCGTCATAATCTTCCGATTGTCCGCACTTTCACATATGACGGATATCTTACAGGTGCAAAGGATAAGGCTGAAGCGGACGAGCTTCGTGCATCAGGCAAGGCAACACAGAATGAGCCTGAAGTTCTCGACTGCGGAAAATATGCCGGCATGAGCACAATGGAAGCAAGAAAAGCTATTCTCAAGGATCTTGAAGAGGGCGGTTACATCAAGGAAATCGAACCTCTTAAGCATGAGGTCGGCACTTGTTACAGATGCCATACAAGCATTGAACCTATGGTTTCCAAGCAGTGGTTTGTTAGAATGGAACCTCTTGCAAAGCCTGCTATTGAATCAGTTGAAAAGGGCGAAATCAAGTTTATTCCCGAAAGATTTACAAAGAACTATATGAGTTGGATGCGCGGCACCCGTGACTGGTGTATTTCCCGTCAGCTTTGGTGGGGACACAGAATTCCTGCCTGGTACTGTGACGACTGCGGCGAAACAATCGTTGCAAAGACTGATGTTGATACTTGTCCGAAGTGCGGCTCAAAGCATTTGGCACAGGATCCAGATACACTTGACACCTGGTTCTCATCGGCACTCTGGCCTTTCTCAACTCTCGGCTGGCCCGAGCAGACGGAGGATTTAAAGCATTATTACCCGACAAATACTCTTGTAACGGGTTATGACATTATCGGATTCTGGGTTTCAAGAATGATTTTCTCTGCTCTTGAATACACAGGCAAAGCACCGTTTGATACAGTTCTTATTCACGGTCTTGTTCGTGACGCTCTCGGCAGAAAAATGTCAAAATCACTCGGAAACGGTATTGATCCTCTTGAAATCATTGATAAATTCGGAGCAGATGCATTGAGATTTACTCTTGCAACAGGAAACAGCCCCGGAAATGATATGAGATTCTCAGATGAGAAGGTCGAGGCAAGCAGAAACTTCGCAAATAAAATCTGGAATGCGGCAAGATTTATTCTTATGAATCTCGGTGAAAACGAACCCGTACCGTATATCCCCGAAAAGCTTGCAATCGAAGATAAATGGATACTTTCACAGTACAATGATCTCATTAAGGCGGTTACCGATTCACTTGAAAAATATGAACTCGGACTTGCAGTACAGAAGCTTTATGACTTTATTTGGGATGTTTTCTGTGACTGGTACATTGAGCTTGCAAAAATCAGACTTAACTCAGATGACGAAAAGGCAAAGGCGACAGCAAAGGCAGTTCTTGTTTATGTAATGAGTAATACGCTTAAGCTTTTGCATCCGTTTATGCCTTTCATTACAGAAGAAATCTGGCAGACTCTTCCGCACGACGGCGAATCAATAATGATTTCAGAATGGCCGACATTCTCTTCAAAGCTTGAGTTTAAGGCTGATGAGACAGAAATGGAAAGAGTTATGACAGCTATCAAGGCAGTTCGTAACAGAAGAAGCGAAATGAATGTTGCGCCGTCAAAGAAAGCAAAGGTAATCATTGACACTGCATTTACGGATACATTTAAAAACGGTGCAGATTTCTTTACCCGTCTTGCATCTGCAAGTGAGGTTGATATTATTCCGGGATATGAAGATGACACCGCAGTTACAATTATTACTGCCGATGCAAAGATTTATATTCCTATGGATGAGCTTGTTGACTTTAAAGCAGAACTTGAAAGACTGAACAAGGAAAAGGCAGGCGTTCAAAAGGATATCGACTTCATTATGAACAAGCTTAATAATGCTAATTTCGTTGCAAAGGCTCCGGCAAATCTTGTCGAGGAGCAAAGAGAAAAGCTTCAGAAATATACAGAGAAAATGAAGATGATAGACGACGCTATCGAAAAAATCAAAAACAGATAATTACTGTAAAAAGCACGGAAAGCAGAAATGCTTTTCGTGCTTTTATTCATTTTGAAATGCTTCTTGGTTTTTATATTTTTTTTGCATATCTGTTGACAGGTAAACTGCCGTTCACTATAATTAAGTAAACAACCGTTTACAAAAAGCGATGAATATGAACGCTACTGAGGAAATACTTTAAAAGTTAAGAAAGGATTTAGATTATGGGGAAGATAAATATGTTTGAATACGGATTGATAAATCAGTTTTCGGCATTAGCACAGGAAAACAAAGACGGATATTCGGTAGGCAGAATACTTTCTCAGGAGAGGGGCGTTTACCGATTGATAAGTGAAACGGGTGAACAATTAGCAGAAGTATCGGGAAAATTTCGGCACAATGCAAAAAGCTCAGCAGATTTTCCTGCCGTAGGTGATTTTGTATTTATAGATTGTAATTCAAATCAAGGTCACGCAGTTATACACGGTATTCTGCCGAGAAAAAGCGCTTTTATCCGTAAAGCCGCAGGTACGGGCAATACGGAGCAAGTTGTTGCAGCTAATATTGATACGGCATTTATTTGTATGTCGCTCAACAATGATTTTAATATCAGAAGATTGGAACGTTACCTTGCTGTCGCTTGGGACAGCGGCGCAACACCTGTAATAGTTTTAACCAAATCCGACCTGTGTTCAGAGCTTGACGGCTATATTGATAAAGTTGAACAGAATGCTGTAGGTACAGATATTGTTGTAACTTCTGCTATGGAGCAAGACGGATATAAAAAGCTCTTGCCTTATATTCAAGACGGCAAAACAGTTGCATTGATTGGTTCTTCCGGCGTCGGAAAGTCAACTCTTATCAATCGTCTGCTCGGAGAAAACCGCCTGGAAACAAACGGATTGAGAAATGATGATAAAGGCAGGCATACAACTACAAGACGGGAACTGTTTTTGCTTAAGCAGGGCGGAATGGTCATTGATACGCCCGGTATGAGAGAGCTTGGCTTGTGGGATATAGACGACGGTCTGGATAAATCCTTTGCCGATATAGAAACTCTTGCGACAATGTGCCGTTTCAATAATTGCAGTCATACAAGCGAGCCTGATTGCGCCGTAAAGCAAGCAGTTGAAAAAGGAGAACTTTCAAAAGACAGGCTTCAGTCGTATCACAAGCTGAAAGCCGAAAACAGATATGCCGAAGATACAGAAGGCTATTTGGCAGATAAAAAGCAGAAATTCAAGAATATTTCTAAAATCAATAAGAAAAACCGAGGAAGATAAGGAGAAAACAAAATGAAGTATATAAAGAGTGAAAAATACAATACACCTGATTTATAAGCTAAAATTATGGGGCCTAACCCTATCAAATTAGAGGAAGAATTACTGATTGGTCATAAAATACCTGATTCAGCTGTTGTTTGCGACCTGGGAAGCGGTCAGGGCTTAACAAGTGTATTTCTTGCAAAAGAATACGGTTTTACCGTGTATGCCGCTGATTTGTGGAGCGATCCGCGGGAAAACCGGAATTTCTTTGATAAAATGGGATTGAACAGCGAACAGATTATTCCCGTAAAAGCAGATGCAACCGATTTACCTTTTGAAAAAGAATTCTTTGATGCAGTTGTAAGCGTTGATTCTTACAACTATTTCGGCAGAGATAAGCATTATCTTGACGATAAGCTTTTGCCGTTCATTAAAAGCGGAGGTTATATTTATATAGCAATACCCGGAATGAAAAAAGACTGTCATGACAATTTGCCTGAAGAACTTTTGCTTTCCTGGACGCCGGAACAGCTTGACTACATGCACGATGTTGAATATTGGAGCAAAACGGTCGGCGAATGTAAAAATGCGGAAGTTATTTCCGTTAAGGAAATGGAAAGCAATGAAGAAGTGTGGGCAGACTGGTTGAAGCAGGAAAACGAGTATGCTGTCGGTGACAGAAAATCAATGGAAGCAGGCGGCGGAAAATATCTGAATTTCATTGCTATTGTACTTAAAAAGAAATAAAAATAACAGCAGGCATAAAAGTTTCAGAATTTTAAAAATTAATATTGACAAAAAGTTAACAAGGCATTATAATCAAAACAGTTGTTACAAAACATATGTTATAAAACAAAAGTTACGAAACGGAGATGATAATATGCCCCCCAAACCAAAATACACAAAAGAAGAGATAGTCAATGCTGCGTATGAGCTCACGCGCGAGAACGGAATAGATGCAGTAGTAGCTCGTGAAGTGGGAAAACGCCTTAACACATCGGCTTCTCCTATTTTTACCGTGTGGAACAGTATGGAAGAGCTGAAAGACGAGGTCAGAAAGCTGGCACAGCAAAAGTTTCAGGAATATATGGACGGCATCTTTGACTATACTCCGGCATTCAAGGAATTCGGTATGCGGTGGGTAGCCTTTGCGGATGAAGAGCCTAATCTTTACCGCCTTTTGTTCTTGTCACAAAGTGAAACTCATAATCCCTATGTCCGATTCAAACAGGATTTTACAAGCCTGATAAAGCTCTTAGTGACAGAGGTTATTAATGAATTCGGTTTGAGCAGAGAGAACGCCGAGGACCTGATAAATCAGATGATTGTATTCGCTAACGGTATTGCGGCTTTTTCTATCATGAATAACGACAGCTTTTCAAAAGAGCTTATCAGTCGATTCTTTACTCAGGTGTGCATAGGTATAGTAATAACCGATAAGCTGAGAGACGGCACGATGGAAATGTCTGTGGCAAAAGCTATGGCTGGCTCTTGTGTAAGCGGTATTATTCCGCAAAAGAAAGAAAAAGAGTAAAACCGTTTTGATTAAATGCCGTGAAGCTTTTGCGGCAGGAGATATATACTATACAGAAATCAATAACGAAATTCGGAGGGCTTTTTTATGCTGAAGATTGAACATTTAACAAAAATATACGGTGACAAAAAAGCGGTGGACGATTTGTCACTGCACATAGCACCGGGCGAAATTTACGGTTTCATAGGTCATAACGGCGCCGGAAAAACCACAACAATTAAGGCGTGCTGCGGCATTCTGCAGGCAGACAGCGGAAAGATTTACATAGACGGAACTTCGGTACAGGAAAATCCGCTTGCCGCCAAGGCAAAAATTGCGTATATTCCCGATAATCCCGATTTATATGAATTTATGACAGGTATTCAGTTTTTGAATTTTATAGGAGACATTTTCAGCGTTAAGCCTCAGACAAGGCAAGAAAGAATTCGTAAATACGCAGACCTCTTTGAGATTACCGACGATTTGGCACAGCCTATCTCGGCATATTCTCACGGTATGAAACAAAAATTAGCCGTTATCTCGGCACTTTTGCACGAGCCGAAGCTGTTGATTATGGACGAACCGTTTGTCGGACTTGACCCGAAAGCTTCTCATATTTTAAAGGACCTTATGCGAGAGCTTTGTAATAACGGCGGAGCAATTTTCTTCTCAACACATGTATTGGAAGTAGCTGAAAAGCTTTGCGATAAAGTTGCAATCATTAAAAACGGCAAACTGATAAAATCCGGCACAATGGAGGAAGTCAAGGGCGACGCTTCGCTTGAAAATGTATTCCTCGAATTGGAGGGTGAACAATGACAAAGGTTTTGCTGAAAAAACAGCTTATGGAGGTGTTCTCCTGGCTGTATCAGGATAAAAAGAACGGCAAAAACCGTTCTAAAGGCGGAATAATAGGCTTTTCTGTTTTGTATTTGGCATTGTTTTTCTTTTTGGGATTCATCTTTTACATAACAGCAAAACAGCTTTGTGCTCCGCTTTGTGAAATCGGCTTCGGTTGGTTGTATTTTGCGCTTATGGGACTAATCGCCGTAGCTCTCGGAGTATTCGGCAGTGTGTTCAATACATTTGCTTCACTCTATCAGGCAAAGGATAACGACCTGTTATTGTCAATGCCTGTTCCGACGGCAAAAATACTGATTGCCCGTCTGTTCGGAGTGTATGCAATCGGACTTATGTACGAGTTAATCGTAATGATTCCCTCCGTACTTGTATGGTTTTTAAATGCAAAAATTACGGTGACAGGTGCCTTGTTTTCATTGCTGGCACCGTTTGTATTGTCAATATTTGTTTTAACGCTTTCTTGTATTTTGGGATATGCGGTAGCGCTTTTCAGCAGTAAGCTGAAGCGTAAAAACATTCTGACCGTGTTTTTATCACTTGTATTTTTGGCAGCATATTATTATTTGTATTCACAGGCATATAAGGTGCTGCAAAGTATTCTTCAAAATCCGCAAAGGGTTGGCAACAGCATAAAAAGTATTTTGTATCCGTTTTACTGTATGGGACGCGCAGCAGAGGGAAATGTGCTTTCAATGCTTATTTTCACGGCAATTATGGCTTTGCTGTTCGTATTGGTTTACCTTGTGCTTTCTCACAGCTTTTTGAAATTGGCAACAACCGACCGCGGAGGAGCAAAGGTAAAATACAAGGAGAAAAAAATTACGGCAGTAAATGCCGACAACGCACTTTTGCGTAAAGAGTTAAAACGCTTTCTCGGCAGTCCGAATTATATGTTAAACTGCGGACTTGGTATTGTATTTATGATTATCGGCGCGGTTGCATTGATTTTCAAAGTCGAGGCTGTTCGGGGTTTAATCAGCGAAATGTTCACAGGATATATGCAGATTGTTTTAATGTCTGCAACGGCGGCTGTGTGTATGATAACTTCAATGTGTATTATTACTGCTCCGTCTGTTTCACTGGAAGGCAAAAGCCTTTGGATTTTGCAGGTACTTCCCGTAACGGCATATCAGGCATTAAAAGCAAAACTGAAACTGCATTTACGGCTGACATTGCCATCTGCAATTATCCTGACTGCCGCTGTGGAATTTGTATTAAAACCGGATGTGAAATTCGGCTTACTTATGCCCGTAACGGTTGCAATATTTGTACTGTTTATGGCTCTTGTGGGACTTTGTTGCAATCTTAAGATGCCGAATCTCACCTGGACTAATGAAATCGTACCTATCAAACAGGGTATGAGCGTAATGATTTCGCTTTTCGGCGGATGGGCAGCTGTTGCCGTTTTCGGACTGCTGTATTTTGTAGTTCGGAAGCTAATTTCACCGTTTGTGTTCCTTGTAATTGCTACGGGAATACTTGTCATCGGTTCTGTTGCACTTATCCGTTGGCTTAAAACGAAAGGTGCAGAAATTTTTGAAAGATTATAAGTTTTAAGGAGAATTATTATGAAAAGACGCAGCAGTATTATTTGGGGAATAGTATTAATTGCTGTTGGTGTGGTGTTCGCTCTTAACGCCCTTGATATTATGGATATTAACATCTTTTTTGATGGCTGGTGGACGCTGTTCATCATTGTACCGTGTGGTGTCGGACTGTTTACGGAACGCGAAAAAACAGGCAATATCATCGGACTTCTCATAGGTGTATTTCTGTTGCTGTGCTGTCAGGATGTCATTGATTTTTCAATGCTTTGGAAGCTGGCACTGCCCGCAATAATTATTATCATTGGCTTAAAGTGTGTTTTCGGAGGCATATTTAACAATAAATCCGAAAAAATTATGGAAGAAATGAAAGCTGACGGTACAGGAGTTGCCAACGGATTTGCAACTTTTTCACAGCAAAACCTGAATTTTGACAATGAAGTTTTTTCGGGTGCGGAATTAAATGCCGTATTCGGAGGCGTTAAATGTGATTTGCGCCGTGCAATTATCGAAAAAGACTGCGTAATCAACGCAAGTGCCGTTTTCGGCGGTGTAGATATTTATCTGCCCTCATATGTTAATGTTAAGGTACGCTCCAATTCTATTTTCGGCGGCGTATCCGATAAAAAGCATTTTAATCAGCCCGGAAATACTGTAACGGTATATGTTAACGGCAGTTGTATGTTCGGAGGAGTTGAAATTCAATGACAAGCTGGCAAAAAGCTGTAAAATATTCAGCAATAGCATTTGCAATTTTTCTGTGTATCAGTATCTTCAACGGAATTTTCGGTGCGATTGGCTTGGTTTTTAATACACTTGACGGCAAAGACAATGTAGGAAAAATGAAAACCTATAATGTTTCAAGCGATATACAGGAACTGAAATTGGATATCAATGCGGCGCGTCTTGTGATTGCAAACAGTGATGCTTTTCGTGTGGAAAGCAACAATAAATACTTGAAAGTTTCCGAACAGGACGGGTGTCTTTCAATCACCGAAACAGAACGGAATTATTCTGATATTAACGGTAAAATTGAGGTAAATATCTATTTGCCCGAAGATATTGTTTTTAAAAATGCAAATATCTCAACCGGTGCGGGACAGGTAAAAATTGAACGTCTTGCAGCAGAGACTCTTTATTTGGAATTAGGTGCGGGGCAGGTGAACATTGACACGCTTGAAGCTTACCGCACTTCTCAGATTGAAGGCGGTGCAGGACAGATGACCGTTAGAAACGGCGCGCTTCAAAACTTGAAATTGGATATGGGCGTGGGCGAACTGCGCTTTACAAGTGCATTAAAAGGTGAATGTGAATTTGATATGGGCGTAGGTGCGGCGCATATTACACTCATAGGCAGTGAGAACGATTACCGCATTGAACTTGACAAGGGCTTGGGTGATGCAAGAATAAACGGTGAATCTGTATCCGACGGTGCGGTGCGCGGCAACGGTGCAAATTCAATTGATGTTGAAGGAGGTATCGGTGAAATCCGCATTGATTTTTCTGAAATTGCCGCATAAAATCGGTTGCAGGCGGATTACAGTCTGCGCTTGCGCAATTAAAAATTATCTGTTTGCGGCGCCGGTAAAAGCGCCGCAATTCTTCTTGTCGGTGCAAAGCTTTAAATCCGTGAAAAGGTTTTAATCAGCTTTCGCTTATACGGAAGAAATACAATGATTTTTTTATCTTGAAATTTACGGTGAAAAAAATGAGAAAGAGAATTTTAAATCCGGTCAGTATGTTTATTATTGGCTTAGTATTAGGAGCGTTATCAAGAATCTTTGATATATATACTCAGAATTTAGGAAATATTTTTTCACAAATGGCGGTCTGGATTTTATTTGGCACCCTCATATCAATTTACAGTCATACAAAAAAGAATGCCATGATAAATATTTTTCCGTTTTGTATAGGTATGTTAATTACATATTATGCGGCTGCAATAATAAGTCACGGTGTTTACAGCAAGGTTTTTATCTTAGGCTGGACATTATTCGCGCTGGCTTCTCCTGCTATGGCGTATTTTGCGTGGATGACAAAAGAAAAAGGAATATTCCCAAAAGTAATAGGTGTAGGTATTGTTGCGGTTTCTGTTTTGTCTTCCGTAATTCTGTTTGACCGTTTAAGAGTTTATGATTTTGTTATTGACGCGTTATTGATATACTTTTTATTCTTTAAGAAAACAGAACGCTGAACATAAAAAGTATGTGACCGGTCTGACTGATTATTTGTAAATTTGTAGTTGCATTAACGGTTTTCATATGTTAAAATGAGTTTGCTTTAATAATTCATATGAATAGGAGATTTTACTTATGGCAAAATTAAACGACATTGATAAGGCTGCTGCTTCTAAGGGCAA
>CAMFTS010000033.1 GCA_945988915.1 uncultured Clostridia bacterium | reverse complement strand
GTTTCATAGCTCTCTCCCGTAATGTATTGTTATACTACTTATAATCATTTAATTTTATCATATTTATTCTTATATTTCAATATTTTTTATTGTTCATCAGATAACGGCGATATAAAGCAAAAAGCACGCAAAAGCGTGCTTTTTGGAGCTGACGGTTTATCTGTAAAATCGAATATTTTTATTTTCTAAGAATTTGCTTCTATATTGTGCTAATTGATAGAGAGGTTAATCTTTATTGCATTTTTAAAAATATCCTTCAAAAAAGCGTTAACACCGTTTGCCGCTTGAATAGTAGCAAGCATTAAATCATCAGTATCAATTTCGGAAAAGTCAATGGAGTAATTATTAAGATTTATGAGTTGTGTTAAAAACACTCTTTGAGTTCTGCCATTACCTTCTCTAAAAGGATGAATCATATTTGTAACACAGTAAAAATCTACAATACCGTCAATAAATTCATCAAAATTAAAGCCTTGAAAACATTTATTATCATTAAGCCTTTTGAAACAGTTATCCATTAAATCGTCAATGCTGTCAACCTTAGCAAAACTTGTACCTTTCTTGCTCATATCAACATTACGGTATTCTCCCGCCCATTCATAAATATCACCAAATAAATACCTGTGAATAGCTTTGTAATGACTGACATCGAATGTATTAAATAAAGGATTTAGACTATACTCGGTAATCTTACCAAACGTAATCGTTGTTTCTAAATCCTTTAATATTTTTTCATCCTTGATATTGAATTTGTTAATCAAACAGGTTGTACCTTTGTAGCAATCACTTGTTAAAGCATCAATACTATAAGACATTACATCTTAACTCCCTTTAATTCCATAGCAAGCTTGATATATTCTTCCATAGTGATTTCATTATTAAGTTTTCTGATAAACAACGCTTTTAACTCATCAGAAACACATAAACCTTCCATTTCTAAAGAAGCAGATGCGTTGTCGATAGCCTTATCTATTGACATAGTTGCAACCTCCAACCTTATTTTATAGTATTATACAACAGGGACAGTAAATATTCAAGATTATTTATTGTTCAATTCCAAGTCTATCAACAATTTATAAAAAGCAAACAGTCTTATTATCCGTAAATTCATAAATTTGACAAATCACAATTTTAGTGTTAGTATGTGAAAAAAGAAAGGAAAAAAGTATTATGCAATTCATTATTTGTGCGACAATTGATAATCCTAATCATTCTGTTTGTGATTCAAGCGGAATTCTTTTGTTGCACTCAATTTCGGTATGATAATTGTTATATACAAATCAAAACCGTTGATGTGTAGCAATATACATCAACGGTTTATTTTTTTGGAGGTATTAAATGTATAAGGAACCCGTATTAGAAACAGAAAGATTGATATTAAGACCTATTACACTTGATGACGCAGAGGCTTGTTTTTCTTGGAACAGTGATGAACGGGTAGCAAAGTATATGTCGTATCCCAGATTAACAGATATAAGCCAAACTATTGATTGGATAAAATCAACACTTGTTGATGAAAAAGAGTGGAATTGGGCATTTGTTTTGAAAGAGGAAAACAAGGTTATCGGTACAGGCGGTATCGGGCCCAATGCAATAATGGAAGGCTATTGGGGTATGGGATATAATCTTCACTATGATTATTGGCACAAGGGCTATTGCACCGAAGCCATGCAAGCAATAATAGAATTTGTGAACAAAGAATTGGGTGTTGATAAGATTTGCTCAAACCACGCAATAGATAATCCCCGCTCCGGCAAGGTTATGGAAAAGTGCGGGCTGAAATTTCATCATTACGGAGAATATTCAAAAACAGACGGCAGTCAAACATTCAAGGCTAAATTTTATACATTGGAGTTTTGATTATGGGAAGGATTGTAGCAATTGGCGGTGGCGAAAACGGTCATCACAATACAAAATATGAAACCGCACCCTTTGATAAAGAAATAATAAAACTTACATGCAAAACAAAGCCCAAATTTCTTTTTATTGGCCTGGCTAACTCCTATCCGGACTATTATTTTGAGATAATGGATGGAATATATAATGGTATTTACGGATGTCAAACTGATTATCTGCGATATAACGAAATCAAGGATAGAGAGATAACAAGCAGAAAAATAAAGGACGCTGATATTATCTATGTCGGCGGTGGTAACACATATAAACTGATGAGATTATTCAGACTTTACGGTATTGATAAAATGCTTATAGAGGCTTATAACGAAGATACGGTTTTGTGTGGCGTTAGTGCAGGCGGTATTTGCTGGTGTGATTACGGTAATTCTGATTCAAGAGCAATTTCGTCAAATTCGAATCAATTTATCAGAGTATCGGGACTTGGACTGATTAATATTTTGTTCGCACCTCATATTATAAAAGAACCTGAGCGAATCGAATCTGTCAGGCAAATGATGAAACGGACATACAAAATACCTGCTGTTCAACTTGATAATGCAGCTTTAGAAATTGTAGATAATCAATATAGAATATTAACTCTTGACGAAAACTCCGTTGCGGAAAAATGCTATTGGAAAAACGGCGAATACATTACTGAAAACATAATTTGCAACAAATTTAGGAATATTGATGAATTATATGGCAGATTATATAAGTAAAGTGTAAGCGGAACATTTCTTGTATTTGAAATAAGCTTAAGCGTTATATTAAAATTTATTTTACAAAAGAAAAAAGCAGGCTCAAAACCTGCTTTTTTGGAGCTGCTAGGCAGACTCGAACTGCCGACCTCATCCTTACCAAGGATGTGCTCTACCACCTGAGCCATAGCAGCATTTATTATTCAGCAAGAGATATTATACACATTTTTTCAGTTCTTTGTCAACAGAAAAATATGCATATTAAAAAAATATGTAAAAGTAGTAAAAAATTAGCTAAAAAACACTTGAAAGTTAAAAAAAGCAAGAGTATAATAATTATATGATATTATTGCAGAAATTTGTGCTATTTTTAGCTGATTTTGCACTTTTTTTAATAATGTACGTGTTTTTAGTTAGAGGAGGAAATTTTTGTGAACGGAGATTTGCATTGCCATACCAAATTGTCTGACGGTTCTCTCGGAATTGAGGATTTGATTTCATTGGCAAAAAAGAGAGGCTTGGAAACTATCGCAATTACAGACCATGACTGCCTTGCAGGTACTGTCAGAGGTAAGATTATAGGTGAACGCTACGGTGTAAATGTAATACCCGGTGTTGAGCTTTCTGCAACCGATACGCAGACCGGCAAAAAAGTACATTTGCTTTGCTATTTGAGCGATATGCCCGACAGACTTGAAGGACTCTGTCACAGGAACTCTCTTGCAAGAAAAAAAGCCGCTCATATTATGATGCTCCAGGCAGCAAAGAAATTCAACTTAACTACTGAGTTTATTATTAAATGTGCAACAGGGTCCACTAATATTTATAAGCAGCATATTATGCAGGCTCTTATGGAATGCGGTTATACGACTTCAATCTACGGAGAGCTTTATAACGAATTATTCTCACCCGATTCGCCAAACAATATTCTTGTTACACCTAAATATCCTGATATAGAAGAAGTTCTCAATGCAATTCATGACGCAGGCGGAATTGCAGTCCTTGCTCATCCGTTTATGTTTGACAATCTTGATTCACTTCCGAGACTTATTGAAAACGGTTTGGACGGTATTGAAGTATGGCATCCGTCAGCTGATGAGGATCAGCAGGTGCAGCTTAAAAAACTTGCAACAAAGAACAAGTTACTTATGACCGGCGGTACTGATTTTCACGGTCTTTATAATACACAGGCTATTTCACTCGGTGATGTCGGTGCACCTGAAGATGCTGTTTCTAAGCTTCTCAGCTATAAATCAAGACAAAAAAGAATGTTAAAAAAGGCACAAAAGGCGGCAGAAGCTGAAGCACAGGCAAACAGTGCCGGTTGAAATAAATAAAACATACAAGGAGCCGAATATGGAAGATAACGATATTAAAATTTTTGTCGGGAAGAGCAAAAAGGATACCGATGACAGCATTGCGCTTATTTCAGAAATGAATGCTCAGCGCTCAAACGGTAATACCGAAAAAGCAAAAAAATTGGGCAAAGAGCTTTCAACCCGTTTCCTTGACACAGTGCAGCTGAGGGAATCGCTCTCAAAGGAAGTCGGTCCGCTTGATTATCCTCAAAGCATTATATTCCAGATAAAAATTCTTATGTTTTTCACGGCTGAATATTGTATTAACAGATTGCTTCCCAACACCTTACTTAAAAGCACGGCAACAAATACAATATATGACAGCATTATGAAAAATGCAGGTCAGTTTTATGACGAGTTTTCAGACGGCGTTGAATACAGCTTCTATTATCTTGCCATAAAAAAAGATGATATGATTTCGGCAGTCGGCAAAACCTTTGCAATGGTTTCACGAAAAGAAGGAAACGAAGAATTTGAAAAGCTTGGCTCTGAAATCTTCAAGGTTGTTGCAAAAGAAGTTGAAACAATAATCAATAGCTACGAGTTTCAAAAATAAGTTAAAATGTTAAACGGGCGGTTAATTGAACCACCCGTTTTTTGTTGTCCGTTTTAATCGGCTTTTTCAATATCAAACCAGAAGCAAACGCCGTCATCCGTATTATATACGCCGTATTCTCTTTTATGAAGCTTTTGAATTGCTGAAACAATAGAAAGCCCTAAGCCGAATCTTCCTTCACTTCTTGAGCGGGATTTATCGGCACGGTAAAAGCTAATCCAAATTTTTTCAATATCCTCTTGAGAAATATTTTCGCCCGTATTAAAAACCTTTACTCTGTAATTATCGTCAATTTCTTCACAGCTAACCTTAATAATTTTGTCCCCGCTCGTGTGTGATACAGCATTTGAGATATAATTATTAACTACCATTCCAAGTTTAATTGTATCGCCTATACCGATAAGACCGTTTGGAATTTCATTTTCAAATTTGATGCCGTTTTCATTGAATTTCATTTCATTTCCAAAAGCATAATCATTTATCATACCTGCAACATCAAATTCTTCTTTTGAGATTTCAATATTACCGGATTCATATTTTGAAAGTTCGAGTAATTGAAGTACAAGAGCATTCATTTTTTCCGTTTCATTAACAATAATATCACAGTAGGATTTTGCGCCGTCAATCTCACCGCTCTCAAGCATCAATCCGGCACCTTCGGAATATCCTCTGATTATTGAAATCGGAGTTTTTAATTCGTGAGAAACATTTGAAATAAATTCTTTTCTTATTTTTTCAAGATTTTTTTCTTTTTCGATATCTTCTTTAAGTTTTTCGTTTTTAAGATTCAAGTCATTAAGCGTAGTGTTAAGAGAATCCGACAAATAATTAATACTTGAAGATAAAACTCCTATTTCATCGTTTCTTTCAAAACTGCATTTTTCGGAGAAGTCCATTTTTGCCATTTTTCCCGTAATTTCACTCATCGCAATAAGAGGCTTGGTAAATCTTCCTGTATAGAAATATATGAATACCAATGCCAAAAGCAGTGCAGTAACACTCGTTGCATTTGTAATCATAACGGCAATCCGTGCAGTATTGTCAATATATTCCTTACTGCTGAAAAGCTCAACTTCTCCGCCTGACATAAGCTCTGCGCCGTAAACAATATATTGTTTATTGCTTTTAGGATTTGTCTGAACTTCAAAGAAGGATCCGTCATCATAATCCTCTCGCTGAGAAACTGTAACTTTTCCGCTTGCATAGAAGATATCTTCAGTACCGATATAAAGAGGATTACCGTCCTTTTGATAGACATCAATTGAGAATCCGTTCTCTTTTTCCAAAGAGGAAAAATATCCTGACGGATTAACGCCGTCTGCAAGGTAATTATCAATATCCTTGCAAACATTTTTCATTTTTTGCTTTTCATTGTATGTATATATTGTGGGCAACAGGAAATAGTTGAGTGAAAGTATGAAGCTTACGGCAACAAGAATAACAGCCCCGACTTCAAAGAAAAGCCGAGCTCTTATGCTTATAATTTTTTTGCCGTTTTTATTCTTCATTTGAATTCTCCTGAATTTTGTATCCGACGCCGTAAACCGTTTTCAAGTGTTCTTCGCCCCAGTCTCCGAGTTTTGTGCGAAGCCTTGCTACATGAGAATCGACTGTTCTTGTATCTCCGAAATAATCCAAGCCCCAAACATCGTCAAGCAACTGTTCACGGCTGTAGGCTCTTCCCACAGACGAAATAAGCTTTTCAAGAATTTTATATTCTTTCAGCGTCAAATCAATTGTTTTTCCGTCAATTTTGACCTCGTGTGCCGAAGAATCAATAACAAGACCCCAATATCCGTTTTGCTTTTCATTAGTAAAAGATGAATTTCTTCTTAACAGTGCCTCAACTCTTTTAACTAAAACCACAGGTGAAAAAGGCTTTGTCACATAGTCATCTGCACCGGATTCAAAGCCTAAAATCTGGTCGAAATCCTGACTTCGTGCCGTAAGAAGCATAACAGGAACATCAGATTTTTTTCTTATTCTTCTGCACACCTCCCAGCCGTCAATCTCAGGCATCATTATGTCAAGAATAAGAAGCGCTGTATCAGGATTTTCTTCAAATAATTCAAGCGCTCTTTCGCCGTCCTCCGCTTCAAGCACGGTATGATTTGCTTTTTTTAAAAAGTCCCCTACGAGCTTTCTGATTAACTGTTCATCATCAGCAATAATAATTTTAGACACAAAATCACCACCCTTATATACAAATTGTATCATAAAAGGGTGGTGATGTTCAATCATTATTTAAAGTACTTTTTTAATCCTGTTTTTTCTATGGCTATCAAAAGAGGTATGCCTGCCGCGTAGCAAACTACGAGTTCACCCAATCCGACCCACAGAGCATTTATCAAAAATCCGTATGCTGTGAATCCCTCAGGTAAATAAACGGCAATTTCAGCGCCGACGATTACTGCGTTTGAAACAATCGGAAAAAGCGGAGCTAAAACCGAAATGCCTTTTATTTTGACATTTCTTGTTGCATAAGAAAGAACTGCGGCAACTAAAGTTGCAAGTGTTCCGCACACGATATCAATCATGCCGTAAGGACTTCCCAAGTTACCTAAGAAACAGCCGATTGTAAGCCCCGGAATTGCTGCAGGCGTAAGTGCTGCAAGCACGGTCAAAGCTTCAGAAAATCTGAACTGTACGGGACCGTATGCAAGTCCTAATACTGAAGCTGCGTAAGTAAGCGAAGCATAGAGTGCAGCTATAAGCGCACCCAAAACGAGCGGATAAGCCTTTTTTTGTTTCATATTCAATTTCTCCTTAGTTTTGATTGACGGATAACCCGTCGGTCAGGATGGTTACGAACTGACCGCTTCAATTAAAGAATTTTGAAGCATTGACATTATACAAGAAAGATCAGGCATTGTCAACAAAATAATAAGCAGACAGCCGAAGCCGTCTGCTTATGAGAGGAGAGACTTTTCAAAGAGATTATTCTTTTAAAAGTGCTTTGTAAAGCTTGATATATTCATTTGCCGACTTGCCCCAAGAATTGTCACTTTCCATAGCGCGCTTAACAAGAATATTCCAGCCTTTTTTATACTTATAACCTTCAATCGCACGACGAATTGCGTGAAGCATTTCGTGAGCATTATAATTCTTAAATGTAAAGCCGTTGCCTTCACCGTCGCCTGAATCCTTAATGCTGTCACGAAGTCCGCCTGTTTCACGGACAATAGGAATTGAGCCGTAGCGCAGAGCAATCATCTGTGAAAGTCCGCAAGGTTCGGCTTTTGACGGCATAAGGAACATATCAGAACCCGCATAGATTTTCTTTGAAAGCGACGGAACAAATCCGAGCGTCAAAGCAACCTGTTCCGGATATTTACCGGCCATCTGCTTAAAGAACTCTTCGTACTGCCAATCACCGGAGCCGAGAATTACCATCTGAACATCGGTTGTCTGAATAAGCTCTTCCATAACTGCTTTTATAAGGTCAAGTCCCTTGTGCGAAACAAGTCTTGAAACGATACCGATAAGCGGTGTATCAGCCTTCTGCGGAAGACCGACAAGCTCCTGTAATTTCTTTTTATTCTTTGCTTTTGCTTTAAAATCATCAGCCGAGAAATTCTCAAAGATATCCGGATCTGTTTCGGGATTATAAAGATCGACATCAATACCGTTGAGAATACCCGAAAGCTTCCAGCTTCTTTCGTTTAATATTATGTCAAGTCCGTGAGAATACCAAGGATCAAGGATTTCACTTGCATATGACGGGCTGACAGTCGTAACCCTGTTTGCTGTTTCAATAGCACCCTTCATAAAGTTGACATCGCCGTCATATTCAATGATATTTGTTGCTGTTGACGGTGTGCCGATAACCTCAGGGATAATTTCCATTCCGTAAATACCCTGATACTGAATATTATGAATTGTAAATACTGTTTTTATATTTTCATAACCCGGTGACATTGCATACATTGTGCTGTAATAAACAGGAATAAGCGCTGTCTGCCAGTCATTACAATGAATAATATCGGGCTTGAAATCAATATGCTGAAGCATTTCAAGAACGGCGCGTGAGAAGAAAGCAAATCTTTCTGCATCGTCGTAATAACCGTAGATGCCGTCGCGTTTGAAATAGTACTGATTGTCTAACAAATAATATATTACACCGTTATGCTTTGCCTCAAAGATACCGCAATACTGTCTTCTCCACGCAACAGGAACGGTAAAGCTTGTGACAAAGGTCATTTTGTCTTTTAACTCCTGCTTTATGGTATCATACATGGGCATTACCACTCTTGCGCCTATAAGGCGTTTGCGAAGAGCCTGAGGCAGCGAACCCGCAACATCACCGAGTCCGCCCGAAGCCATAAAAGGTAACGCTTCACTTGCTGCATATAAAACTTTCATATATAAATCCTCCGTTTGATAAATGACATTAAGTCATTCATTAAATCATGATTCCTTTTCCGACATAAATAGGATAATTGTCTGCTCCTGCCAAAGTCTTGTTCGGAGTAACAGCCGAAATCTTATCAATAATAGTATAGTTAAGCGATGCGCCTGATGCTACGAAGCTTCCCTGCATTATAATAGAATTCTTAACAACTGCGCCTTTTTCTATTCTTACACCACGGAAAATAATTGAATTTTCAACTTCGCCTTCAATAATACAGCCGTTTGCCACAAGTGAATTTTTTACATTTGAGCTTATACCGTAAGTTGCCGGCATATCGTCCTTAATCTTTGTATAAACAGGTCTTTCCGAATTGAAAAGCTCATTACAGTTTTCGTAATTCAAAAGATCCATACTTACTCTGAAGTATGACATCATTGAATCGATTACTCCTGCATATCCCTTAACCTCAAATCCGCAAATATTAAGCTTATTAACATTGCGCTGAATAATATCTGCCTCAAAATCATTATAATTAAGGCTTATAGCCTCATTCATAAGGCGTTCAAGAAGTGACTTCTTCATAAGGATAACATCAAGAGAATAATTAACATCATCTGCCGTATGAGGAGCAACCGCAACCTGAGTTACCTTACACTCGGAATTGATATCCATTACTACAATATCTTTAAGAGCAGGAGCCTTACCGTTCTTGTAAGCAATGGTAATATCGGCATTCTTTTCGGTATGAAAATCCATAAGCTCTTCTATATCAACATTGAATACGCTGTTACAGTCAGAAAATAACACATATTCTTCCTTTGACTGATTTATGAAGCCCATTACGCCCTTTAAAGCAGCAAGCTTATCTCCGTTATTGCTTGCGTCTGCGGTTGAAAAAGGAGGAAGTAAAAACATACCGCCTGTTTTTCTGGAAAGATCCCACGGTTTTCCTGTTCCGAGGTGATCCATAAGTGACTGATAATTTGCCTTTGTAATTACACCGACTTTTTCAATTCCGCCATTAACCATATTTGAAAGGGCAAAATCAATAAGTCGGTATCTGCCTGCAAAAGGAACTGAACCCATTGTACGAAGGCCTGTAAGCTCAGGTAAACATTCGTCATAAGCGTTTGAAAAAATAATTCCTACAATATTCTTACCCGTCATCTTATTTGTCCCCCTTTCTTACATCTTCGGAAATCATTGCTTTAGGTGCAACCGATGCTCCTTCGCCAACCGTTACTCCTGCACCTACTACGGCTACGCCCCATTCATCACGGTCTGTGATATCCTCAGGTCTTAAGCCGACTTTTGCATTTTTTTCAATGACTGCATTTTCTGCTATTATTGAATACTCCACATCTGCGCCGGCTTTTATTGTAGCGCCCGGCATCACAATCGAATAGCGAACCTTTGCGCCCTCCTCAACAGTTACATTGTGGAAAAGTATCGAATAATCCACCTCTCCGAATACCTTTGAGCCCTCTGCAACCATTGAATTCTGAACATCGGCAGTTGCCGAAATATACTGCGGAGGTGCAACGGGAGTTCTTGAATAAATCTTCCATGAATCGTCTGACAAATCGAGGTCAACCTTTGGATTAAGAAGGTCAAGATTTGCTTCCCAAAGAGAATCTATTGTACCTACATCCTTCCAATAGCCGTCGAAAAGATATGCAAACATTCTTTCACCCGCGCGGTGCATTGCAGGAATAACATCCTTACCGAAGTCGTTTGAAGAATCAGGATTATTCTCATCGTCAATAAGATACTGACGAAGCTTTGACCATGTAAAGATATAAACGCCCATAGATGCCTTGTTGCTTCTTGGATTTTTAGGCTTTTCTTCAAACTCTTTGATTGAATTGTCATCATTCAGAATCATAAGACCGAAACGGCTTGCTTCCTCCCACGGAACTTCAAGCATCGCAATAGTGCAAGCAGCGTCATTTGCCTTGTGATAGTCAAGCATCTTGTTATAGTCCATTTTGTAAATATGGTCGCCTGAAAGAACGGCAACATATTCGGGATTATAACGGTCAATGAAATTGATGTTCTGATAAATTGCATTGGCAGTTCCCTTATACCACTCCATACCTTTTATTTGCTGATACGGTGAAAGCATATGTACTCCGCCGTTTGCACGGTCCAAGTCCCAAGCCTGACCGTTACCGATATAATCGTTTAACTCAAGAGGCTGATACTGTGTTAAAATACCAACCGTTGAAATACCTGAATTCACACAGTTTGATAGTGGGAAATCGATAATTCTGTATTTACCGCCGTAGGGAACGGCAGGTTTTGCAATGTTCTTTGTAAGAACGCCGAGTCTTG
>CAMFTS010000032.1 GCA_945988915.1 uncultured Clostridia bacterium | reverse complement strand
CCTCTTTTGCCGTTTCTTCGCCGAGATATGCAAATTCCGCAAGCATTTCCTCGGTCGTTTTAAAATAAAGAGGTGCTTGGTTGTCTGCGTCGTCAAAGCCCTGCCCCGTCATTAGTATTGCTCTGTACTGTGCGTCTTCGGGGTCAATAAAATGCACGTCGCCCGTTGCAACTACGGGTTTGCCCAACTTATCCGCAATAGCGATAATCTGTCTGTTAATGTTTTCAATATCCTCTATGCAGGTAATTTTATCGTAGATTTTGTTTCTTTCGGGATTTTTAGATGTCGGGTCGGAATGAGCCTCAATCATAAACTTATTGTTTCCGTTGGGCTGAATTTCAAGATAATCGTAGAAATCCGCAATTTTCATTATCTCTTCTTCGGGTTTTTCCGAAAGAATTGCTCTGTAAAGCTCTCCGGCTTCACAGGCAGAACCGATAAGCAAGCCCTCGCGGTGCTTGATGACTTCGGACTTGAGCATTCTCGGTCTTTTATAGTAATGCTTTACATTTGAATTTGAAACGAGTTTATAAAGGTTTTTAAGTCCTGTCGAATTTTTAACAAGTATAATCTGATGATAAGACGGCAGTTCTTTATAGTTCTTTTCAGGGTCGGATAAATCGTCAACGAAATATCCCTCTACACCGTAAATGATTTTAATTTTTCCGTCTGCCGCATTATGCGCCTCGGGGAAGCCCTGAACACAGCCATGGTCGGTGATTGCAATGGCTTTATGCCCCCATTTGATAGCCCTTTTTACTAACTTTGCGGGCGGCGTCATTCCGTCCATCTGCGACATATTGGTATGTAAGTGAAGCTCGACTCTCTTTTCGGGAGCGTTGTCTTCTTTCGTGATAGGCTCAACAAGACAGATATTTTTCGGCTTGATTACCGTTTCGCCTCTGTATGTATCAAATTCTTTTATTCCCGAAATAACTGCATATTTGCCGTCTTTTAAATTTTCGGTAATCTTTTCAGCGTGTTCCTTTTTCAAAAAAAGCACCGCTGAAATTGAGCCTGTATTGTCTGTAATATTAAACGAAATAATCTCTTTGTCGCCGCGTTTTGTAGTCTTTGAGTCAAAGCCGAAAATTTCTCCCCATACGCAGAGAAATTCTTCTTTTCCGATATCGCAAATTCTTGTAGGCTGTGACTTAATCTTACTGCCGTGAAGCAATTTCAGGCTGTCTGTATAATACGGAAAGTCTTCCTCAACAGTCTTTTCGCCCGACTCCTCCTCAAACGGCGTAAAATCAAGGGAAAAATCAGGCACAGGTACGGGCTCGGGCCTTGACGCTTCAATTTGCGCCATAATTTCCTCATCGATTTTTTTCTGCATTTCTTCAATGGATTCGGTGTTTACCTGCTGCCTTTGAATAATATTTACTTCCAAAGCCGTGCCGAATCTGTCTTTTATAATTTGTGAAATTGTATTCTCGCATTTTGCGTTGGTCAGTACCTCTTTGCCGCCGCCGAGCAGATAGATATTAAGTGATTTTTCTTCAAAATCGTATTCAAATCTGCTGCCGTCAAGATAACCGTTTGCAACGACAACTCTGCTTTTAATGAGCTTAACAAGCTCCGAATCATATTTATTTGAAAGCAGTTCGGGAGAAAAAACAGGTTCGATTTCAAACTTTGAAACGCCTAATTCCCCTGCTAATAATTCACCTATTGCGTCGATTGTATCTTCCTTTAAAAGAATGGAAAACTTAACCTCGGCAACAACAGAATTATCGTCATCGCACACAAGCAATCTCAATATATTTGCGTCTTTTAACGCTTTATCATATCTTGTAAGCTTGCTCTTGAAAGGAGCAAACAAATCATAAAATCCGTTCATAATAATTCCTTACAGTGTTTCTGTTTCCTTAAGTAATTCTTCAACTATACTGTCTTCGCTGACTTTTCTTAAAATCTCTCCGTGTTTAAAGATAATTCCGCAGCCGTCACCGCCGGCAACACCGATATCGGCTTCCTTTGCTTCACCGGGTCCGTTGACCGCACAGCCCATAACGGCAACCGTTATCGGCTTTTTTATACCGCTGAGTTCTTTTTCGATTTTTTCCGCAAGCCCGATAAGGTCAATCTTTGTTCTGCCGCAGGTCGGACAGGAAACAATTTGCGGACAGTCGGTTTTAATTCCCACTGCCTTGAGAATATCAAAGCCTGCGCCGATTTCCTGAACAGGGTCAGCCGTAAGCGACACGCGGATAGTATCGCCTATGCCGTCAAGCAGTAACGAGCCTATTCCTGCGGCGGATTTAAGCATACCCATATGTCTTGTACCGGCTTCGGTAACGCCTAAATGCAGAGGATAGTCGCACATTACGGCTATTTTTCTGTATGCCGCAACCATATTCTGAACATTTGAAGATTTTATTGAAATAACAATATCGTTAAAATCGAATTTTTCTAAAAGCGAGGCATGTCGCATAGCGCTTTCGCAGAGCGCGTCGGGAGTTACCGCTCCGTATTTTGCTAAAATATCTTTTTCAAGCGAGCCTGAGTTTACGCCGATTCTGATAGGTATATTATGTAGAGAGCAAGCGTCGGCAACTGCTTTGATTCTGTCCTCGTCACCGATATTTCCGGGATTTATTCTGATTTTATCAACGCCTGCCTCAACGCTTTCAAGCGCGCATCTGTAATCAAAATGAATGTCTGCAACCACGGGAATTGATACTGCATTCTTAACCGCATACAAGGTCTTAACCGCTTCCTTGTTCGGAACGGTAAGTCTGACGATTTCACAGCCTGCCTTTTCAAGCTCGACTGCCTGTCTGACATTGCCCTCAATATCCTCGGCAGGAACATTAAGCATCGACTGCACGGTAATTTTACTGCCCGAACCGATTTCAACATTACCTGCTTTAACTTTTCTTGTAATTCTTCTGTTTATCATAACTCTGTCCTCATATTAAGAATTAACAATTCTCACGATATCATTAAATGTTACAAAAACCATAAGTAGCAGTAAAAGAGCAAGACCTGCCGCGTGTATATAACCCTCATATTTAGGATTGACAGGCTTTCTTCTTACAGCCTCAATCAAAAGGAAGAAAAGTCTGCCGCCGTCAAGAGCCGGAAGAGGAAGAAGATTTGCAACGCCTATGTTTATTGCAATAAGTGCCATAATTAAAAGCAAGCTGTCTATTCTTCCGCTGTCGGAGGCCTCGGCTGTTACATCGGCGATAATATCAACCGTGCCGACGGGACCCGAAAGTTCCGACACCCCATATCTGCCCGTAACGATATCAAAAAGGCTCAGCCAAACCATACGGACAATAGACGCAGACTGTGTAAAGGAATTTACAAGTATATTCTTAAAGCCCGCCTTTTCGCCGACAATGGAAAAGTCGTAAATGATAAAAGTCATTCCGTTGACTTCTTCAGTTTTAAATTTCACACCGTCAAGCTCAACCTTTTCGCCGTCGCGTTCAACGACAAAATCAAAAACGCCGTCCTCGTTTCTCGCCATAAGGAAGCTTAAATCGCGTTCGGACCAGACGGAATGGCCGTCAATTTTTAAGATTTTATCCTTTTCCTGTAAGCCGTAATCACAGCTGACCGCAGTATCATAAAACTGATTCACACGGTTTGTACCGATTAAATCACCTGAAGTTGAGAGCATAACCGCAACAATTATAACACCGAGAATCAAATTCATAACTGCGCCGGCGGAAACAATAATAAACTTCTGCCAAACAGGCTTCTTATTGAACGCGCCCTCGTCGTCGCTTTCCTCGTCTTCGCCCTCCATACTTACATATCCGCCGATAGGAAAGGCTCTCAGAGAATACGTAGTTTCACCCTTTTGCTTCTTAAAAAAAGCAGGACCCATACCTATTGAAAATTCATTTACTTTTACTTTAAAGAGCTTTGCGGTAGCAAAGTGACCGAATTCGTGAATCATAATAATTATTCCGAAAAACAGTATTGCTATTGCTATTGTCCAAACCTTTGACCAAATTCCTGCGGCAGTTATAGTTAAAAGTATAGTAATCACCTCATAACAGATTCTCTTGCGAATTTATCTATTTCCATTACATCTTCAAAAGTATATTCATCATAGTACGGCGTGCATTCAAAAACTTCCTGTACTTTTTCGGCAATATCAAGAAAACCGATTTTACCCTGTCTGAACATAAGATTTGCCTGTTCGTTTGCAGAGTTAACGGCGGCCGTAAACAGTCCACCTTTAGTAATGGCATTTTTACATATGTTTATACACTTAAAGGTATCATAATCGGGCTCAAAGAATGTCAGCTTTCCGATTTTTGAAAGGCTCAGTTCTTCGACGGGAGATTCAAATCTTTCGGGATAAGTCAAAGCATACTGAATGGGTATTCTCATATCGGGAAGTCCGAGCTGAGCGATTACGGAATTATCGTCATATTCAACAGCCGAATGAACAATGCTTTCCCTGTGAATTACTATATCGATATCCTGAGGTCTGACCGAGAAAAGCCAAACTGCCTCTATCAGTTCAAGCCCCTTATTCATCATCGTAGCCGAATCAATGGTAATTTTAGCACCCATTGACCAGTTCGGATGCTTCAAAGCATTTTCGACAGTAACATTTTTTAATTCGTCGGCAGTTTTGGAGAAGAACGGGCCGCCCGACGCAGTCAGAATTATTTTCTTTAATGCTTTATTGGCAGGCTTTCCCTGTAAGCATTGAAAAATTGCCGAATGTTCGGAGTCAACGGGCAAAATATCCACGCCGTATTTCTTTGCCTCGTTCATTACAAGCTGACCGCCCGCAACAAGCGTTTCCTTGTTGGCAAGAGCAATCTTTTTCCCGGCTCTGATTGCCGACAGCGTGGGCTTAAGACCTGCCATACCGACAATCGAATTAAGCACTGTATCCGCACTCTCAAGCTGTGCACATTCACACACTCCGTCAATGCCCGAAAGAACCTTTATGCCTGTATCGGAAAGCCTTTGCTTT
This sequence comes from uncultured Clostridia bacterium, assembly GCA_945988915.1. Lineage (GTDB taxonomy): Bacteria > Bacillota > Clostridia > Oscillospirales > Acutalibacteraceae > Fimenecus. The sequence continues at coordinate 6,502 of CAMFTS010000032.1, read as the reverse complement.
AAGTCACTTGCGGCTTTTTCATCAACAAGAGCAACCTTTTCCGGTTTGAATTCTCTTGCCTGTTTTTCTATTTCATTTACGCTTGAAAAAGCAGTTAAAGCCTTGACGCTGTAACCGCATTTGCGACAAACATCAAGACTTTGTTTACCTATTGAACCTGTCGAGCCTAATATTGATAAGCTTTTCGTAGTCATCAGAACTTCACTCCGAAAATGTTTATAATTGCATAGAAGCCGAGAAGAACAAAAACCTCGCTGTCAAAACGGTCCATTACTCCGCCGTGACCGGGAACAAGATTTGAGAAATCCTTCACGCCGCAGTTTCTTTTAAGTACGGAGAAAGTCAGATCGCCGCACATACCTAAAACCGAAAGCACGGCAGAAATCAGAACAATCTCAAGATATCTCTTGTGCGGGTCGTCGAAAACAAAATTCTCAAAGACGGCATAGAGTATAACTGCGCTTAAAACTCCGCCGAGAACACCGCCGATTGCACCCTCAACCGTTTTCTTAGGGCTTATCTTCGGGCAAAGCTTGTGTTTGCCCAGGAAGCTTCCCGTAAAATATGCAAATGTGTCCGTAAGCCAGGCGCAGAACATTACAAAGAGAATGAGGAACAAGCCGTGAGCCTTTGTATAACCCTCATTCGGGAAAATGATATCAATTTCATTGCAGTACAAAAGTACCGAAATCGCAAAGGGAATTGCCAGACTCGTCACCGTAACGGCAGACGCGGTTTGAAATTTAATATTTTCAAAATCCGTCAGCGCAACAATGAAAATTGCAAGTCCGTAAAGCAATATAAAATAAGCCGGATTTAAGTTTAATCCGTGATTTTGTGCAAAGTCTGCAATTATGCTTCTCATGGCAAACCAAACGGGAATCGCTGCGCTTGCAAGAAAGGTTAAAGCCTTAATCAGTTTATTTTTAACTCCCAATGCATGAATTATTTCAAATGTTGCCATAAGGCTGACAACAGTAGCCGCCGCAGGAAAAAGCCACACCGTTGTATTTCTGAGCGAAATAACCGTAATGCCTGCCAAAGCGCACAAAATGCCTGCAAATACTTTTTTCTTCATAATTATCCTCTCAATCAAATGCCGCCAAATCTTCGGTTTCTTTTTTCAAAATTCCTCAAGGCTTCGACCAAATCATCTTCGGTAAAATCAGGCCAAAGCACATTTGACGACCAGAATTCCGCATATGCCGACTGCCAGAGCAAGAAATTTGAAAGTCTTTTCTCGCCGCTCGGTCTGATTATTAAATCAGGGTCGGGCATACCTGCCGTGTAGAGATTGTCGGAAATCATTTCCTCCGTGATATCGTCAGGCTTAAGCTTGCCTTTTTTAACCTGCTGTGCAAGTTCTTTAACGGAATGAACAATTTCCTCTCTGCCTCCGTAGTTTACAGCGATATTAAGATAAACCTTTGTTTTGTCTTTTGTAATCTTTTCGCTGTACTTCATCATCGCAAGAATATCTTTCGGAAGTCCCTTTTTATTGCCGATAAAATTAACCTGAATACCTTTTTCTTCGTTCTCCGCTTTTCTCTCGTCAAGCTCTTTCAGATATTCTCTGAAAAGGTCCATAATAGCGGCAACCTCTTCGGGCGGACGCTTCCAATTTTCAGTAGAAAAAGCGTAAAAGGTCAGATATTTAATTCCGAGATCACCTGCAAACTCACCGATTTTACGGAATGTTTTTGCTCCCTCTATATGACCTTTATAACGGGGTAAGCCTCTCTCCTTTGCCCACCTGCCGTTACCGTCCATAATGAATCCTATATGTTCGGGTAAAATGTCAAAGTGAGGTAAATTGTTTTTATCCATAACAGTATTCTCCGATGTTAAAGTTTTACGGCTTTCTGAAAAAGCAGAGCCAACCGATCGGCATAGCTCTGCATTTCAAATCAGATTTCCATAATTTCTTTTTCTTTAGCGGCTGAAAGCTCGTCTGCTTTCTTAACATATTCATCAGTAATCTTCTGGATTTTTTCTTCGCCGTTATGCAAATCGTCCTCTGTAATTACGCTGTCTTTTTTCATTTTTTTGAGCTTGTCGATAGCGTCCCTGCGGGTTGAACGGATAGAAACCTTTGAATCCTCTGCAAGCTTGCTTACATCTTTGCAAAGCATTTTTCTTCTCTCCTCGGTAAGAGGCGGGAATGTAAGTCTGATAACCTTGCCGTCATTCATAGGATTGATACCGATATCAGATGCCTGAATTGCTTTTTCGATAGGCTTAATTGTTGTAGCGTCCCAAGGCTGAATTACAAGAATTCTGCCTTCCTGTACGGAAATAGCCGCCATCTGCTGAATTGAAGTGGGAACGCCGTAGTAATCAACAACAATTTTATCAAGTACCGAAGCAGATGCTCTGCCTGCTCTCATACCGGCAAACTCATGATTAAGCGCGTCTATGGTTTTTTCCATTTTTCCTTTTGCAAAATCAAATACTTCTTGCATAAAAGTTACTCCTTAATGTATTTTTTAATTATTTAACTAAAGTGCCTATATTTTCACCCTTAACTGCTCTGACAATATTTTCAGGGTCAGAAAGGTTGAAGACGAGTATAGGAATATTATTATCTCTGCAAAGCGAAGCCGCAGTGCTGTCCATAACCTTTAAGCCTTTGCTCAACACCTCTGTATGAGAAAGTGTATCATACTTAACGGCGTCGTCAAATTTATTGGGGTCCTTGTCGTAAACACCGTCAACATTTGTAGCCTTAAATATTACATCTGCGCCGATTTCGGCAGCTCTTAAAGCGGCGGTTGTATCGGTTGAGAAAAACGGGCTTCCCGTACCGCAGCCGAATATTACCACTCTGCCTTTTTCAAGGTGTCTGACAGCGTCTGCCTTAACAAACGGCTCTGCAATCTGACGCATTTCTATAGCTGTCATAACTCTTACATCAACACCCATTTGTTCAAGAGTGTCGGCAAGAGCGAGTGAATTCATAACTGTTGCAAGCATACCGATATGGTCTGCTCTTGTTCTGTCCATATCACCGCTTGAACGGCCTCTCCAGAAGTTACCTCCGCCGACCACAAGTCCGATTTGAACTCCTGTTTCGGCACACTTTTTAACCCAAGAACAAACATCATTTAAAACATCAAAGTCAAAACCGTGACCTTTTTCGCCTGCAAGAACTTCTCCGCTTAATTTTAAAAGAATTCTCTTATAAACCGATTCCATCAAAAGCCTCCGAATCCTGAAAATAATTACAAAAATCACAAGTATATTTTATCTTAAATAACGGTTTATGTAAAGAGATATTTGTAAATAAAATATAAATTTCTGTATTTAAACTTTGATTTATAACATTGACGAAACAGGCTTTTAATAATATAATAATTGTTATATACGAAAGTACACTCTGAAAGGATTTACTATGAATACTGATTTTAATCTGAATTTCCTTTGCGAGAATTTTGATTTCACAGGCGTTTTCAAGGAATTCAAAATCAAGGATGAAGGTCACATAAACTCAACCTATGTTTTGATTTTTACCGACGGAGAAAAAGATTATAAATATACTCTTCAAAAAATCAATACATATGTCTTTAAAAATCCCGACGAATTGATGCTTAATATTGCAAGCGTTACAAATCATTTAAAGAGAAAGGCAAACGGCAACTCCGAACGCTGTACTCTTGATTTCCTCAAAGCAAAAAACGGGAAATACTTTTGTGAAGATGAAGACGGCAACTGTTGGAGATGCTATCATTACATTGACGATGTTTACACCTGCAATACAATAGAATCGGCAGAGGTATTCTACAACGCAGGCAAATCCTTCGGAAATTTTCAAAGACTGCTTGCCGATTATCCGATTGAAGACCTCTACGAAACAATACCGAAATTTCACGATACATTTTCAAGATTCTGTGATTTTATTACGGCAGTTCAGGAGGACAAATCAGGCAGAGCAGATACCGTCCGCGAGGAAATTGAGTTCGTTCTCGAACACGAGCCGGACACTAAGGTTTTACTTGCATTGCTTGCTAAAAATGAATTGCCTCTTCGCGTTACTCACAACGATACAAAGCTCAACAACATTCTTTTTGACAACGAAACAAATGAGGGAATCTGCATAATTGACCTTGATACCGTTATGCCCGGACTTTCGCTTTACGATTTCGGCGACAGTATCCGTTTCGGTGCAAATACGGCAAGCGAGGACGAAAAGGATTTATCCAAGGTTTCATTGAGCCTTGAGCTTTACAAGGCCTATACCGAGGGATATCTTGCAAGTGCAAAGGACAGCCTTACGGAAAATGAAATAATTTATCTTCCGTTTTCCGCAAAGCTTATGACGCTTGAATGCGGAATAAGATTTTTAACCGACTATCTCAACGGAGATGTCTATTTCAAGACGGAATATCCCGAGCATAACCTCGTTCGCTGCCGCACACAGTTTGAGCTTGTCAGGGATATCGAAAGAAAATTCGGGCAAATGAAAAAAATAACGGCTGACGCCGCAAAATAAGGAAACGGCTATGCTTACAATTAAAGAAAACAATTTTTATTTAGACGGTGAAAAATTCAATATTTATTCAGGCGCTATGCACTATTTCCGCACTGTGCCGGAATATTGGGAGGACAGACTCAAGAAATTAAAAGCGGCAGGTTTTAATACGGTTGAAACCTATGTTTGTTGGAATTTACACGAGCCTCAGCCCGGTAATTTTAATTTTGAGGGAATTTTAGATATCGAAAAATATCTTGAAATTGCGCAAAAAGTCGGACTTTATGCCATAGTCCGTCCGGGGCCGTATATCTGTGCCGAATGGGATTTCGGCGGTCTTCCCGCATGGCTTTTAAAGGATAAAAATATGCAAATCCGCTGTATGTATCCTGACTTTCTTAAATGTATTGACCGTTTTTATCACGAATTATTGCGCCGTCTTGTTCCGCATCTTCAAAGCAACGGCGGCAATATAATAGCAATGCAGGTTGAAAATGAATACGGCGCATACGGTAACGATAAAGATTATTTACGCTATGTTGAAAAACTGACAAGAGATTGCGGAATTGACTGTTTGCTCTTCACCTCCGACGGAAACGACAACAATATGATTTCGGGCGGTTCTCTTCCCGATGTTTTCAAGGTGCTGAATTTCGGCTCTCGCTCAAGAACCGCTTTCAATGTTATGCGGAATTTTGAAAATGAAGGTCCCGATATGTGCGGCGAATTCTGGTGCGGTTGGTTTGACCATTGGCGCGATATTCATCACACAAGAAATTCACTTGAAATTGTTGAAGAGCTCAAGGGCTTTATCGGTAACAATGCAAGCTTTAATATATATATGTTCCACGGTGGCACAAATTTCGGCTTTACGGCAGGTGCCAATCAAAATCCGGGCCACGGATACGAGCCTACCGTTACGAGCTATGACTACTGCGCTCTCCTGACAGAATGGGGCGAATACACACCTGCATATCACGCTGTAAGAAAGCTCCTTTGCGATACGCAGAAAATTGAACCCGCCGAGCTTCCGCCCTCTCCGAAGCTTCAGCGCATAGGTAAGGTTCAGCTTGATGAATGTGCTTCTCTTTTTGACAATCTGGACAATATAGGTACCCGTCACCATGTTCCCGTACCTGAAAGTATGGAATACTTCGGTCAGAATTTCGGTATGATTTACTATGAAACAAACCTTTCGGGTACTTACAATGCAAGTCCGCTTCACATAAAGAATGTGCATGACTTTGCAAGAGTATATCTTGACGGACAATTAAAGCACAGCATTGACCGTACTCTTTACACATCAGATGAAAAAGTCAGCTTAAAGGATATTCTCTTTAAGAAGAAAGGCGAAAGCAAGTCTTTCTTAATGCCGAAGCTCAAGGGCGAGAGAAAAATCGGTGTTCTTGTTGACACCATGGGCAGAGTTAACTACGGTGAACAGATGCTCGACCGCAAGGGCATTACGGATATTTATCTCGGTATTCAGCGACTTATGAATTACGATGTATGGACCTTGCCTCTTGACAACCTTGAAAAGCTTCAATACAACGGCTCTTCGGATAAAGACGAGCCTGTATTCTTAAAAGGTCATTTCAAGGCAGACTCACAGGCAGACTGCTTTGTTCATCTTAACGGCTTCGAGCGTGGCTTTGTTACGGTTAACGGCTTTAATCTCGGCAGATATTGGAATGTCGGACCGCAAAAATCCCTTTACATTCCGGGTCCCATACTTAAAGAAGAGAACGAGATTATTGTCTTTAATATCAGCGGCCGCGGTAATTGTGAAGTTGAAATCACCGACAAGCACGATATAGGTTAAAAAAGACGAAAAATCAACGAAAAGCAACGGAAATCAAACATAAAAACCGCCGAAAAATCGGCGGTTTCATTTATGTCAGGCTCCCTTGTGTAAAGGGAGCTGTCATTTTGAAAAAATATCTGAGGGATTGAAATAATAAAAAAAGGCAATCCCTCCTTTTTTTGTCAGGCTCCCTTGTGTAAAGGGAGCTGTCATTTTGTAAAAATGACTGA
>CAMFTS010000031.1 GCA_945988915.1 uncultured Clostridia bacterium | reverse complement strand
TTGCTCCTGACGGAACATTCAAATATGTTGACGGAATTCGCGAATGGGTGAAAAAAATTCAAGACGCAGGTTTTCCGATAACTCTTATTACAAACGGTACGCTTATCAGAGTCGTGCCTGTTTCAAGATATCTCGGCGGCGTTCCGTTTGTGCATTTGTCTTTGAAACCGTTACCGCGTTCACTGAAAATCGCGGCAAAGCGAATGAATGTTGATATTTCCGAGCTTGCTATGCTTGGTGATCAACTTTTTTCTGATATAAAGGCTGCAAACCTTTGCGGCGCTATACCTGTAAGGGTAGATCCGTTGCCGACAAAAAGCTTGTATCCTCATTATTATAAATGGAAAGGCAAAAGAGAAAAGCCTTATATAAAAGCGTTTGAAGAAAAACACGGATACGGAGTATATGATGATTGAAAAGTTAAAACAGGCAATAAAAGATTCTAATTATGATGCCGCACTTATTGTTTCCCCTGAAAACAGATTTTATTTTACCGGATTTGAGTCGTCTGACGGTTATCTTATCGTGAATGAAAATGATGCAGTGTTTATAACCGACGGCAGATACATCGAGGCGGCAGAGAAAAAAATAAAGGGCTGTAAGGTCGTTTTACAGGAAAAGAAAGCGTCGCAGATAAAAGATATTCTTTCTTCGCTTAATGCTAAAGTAATTGCAGTTGAAGCGGACAGAATGACTTTGAGCGAATATGCCTTGTTTGCTTCGGCACTTGAAGGTATGGAGCTTGTCGCAGACGGCAGTCTTGATGCACAAATCAATGAAATAAGAAGCATTAAAACTTCTGAAGAAATTGAAAAAATTAAGATTGCGCAGAGAATTTCTGAAGAAGCTTTGGAAAAAATTCTGAATTATATTGAACCCGGAAAAACCGAAAAAGAGATTGCTCTTGAGCTTGAGTATTATATGCTGAGCCATGGTGCACAGGGACTTTCTTTTGAAACGATTGCCGTAAGCGGTAAAAAAAGTTCAATGCCTCACGGAGTTCCCGACGGTAAGATTATTGAACACGGGGACTTTGTTACAATGGATTTCGGTGCTCTTTATGAAGGCTATCACAGCGATATGACAAGAACGGTTGCTGTAGGAAAAGCTACCGATGAAATGAAAGAGGTTTACTACACTGTTTTGAATGCCCAGGAAAACGCTATTAGGTCTATTAAAGCAGGTCTTTCCTGCAAAGATGCAGACGATGCGGCAAGAAGTGTAATTGAAACTGCCGGATACGGAAATTACTTTAGCCATTCAACCGGGCACGGTGTTGGTGTAGAGATACACGAATATCCCAATCTTTCAAAAATCAGCGATAAAATCCTTAAATCCGGCAATATTGTTACTGTCGAACCGGGCATTTATATCCCTGAAAAATTTGGCGTCAGAATTGAAGATATGGTACTTGTAACCGAAAACGGCTGTGAAAATCTTACAAAAGCACCAAAAGAGCTTATAATACTTTAAAAAGCACTTGAAAAACTTAATTAAATAGAGTAAAATACAGTTGTAAATTATGGTTTGGTTTAAACCGAATAAGAATTGGAGGATATATTTATGATATCAGCAGGCGATTTCAGAAACGGAGTTACCTTTGAAGAAGACGGACAGGTTCTTCAGGTTGTTGAATTTCAGCATGTTAAACCGGGTAAAGGCGCAGCATTTGTAAGAACTAAAACAAAGAATGTTATTACAGGTGCAGTTGTTGAAAAGAGCTACAACCCTACTGCTAAATTCCCTACGGCATTTATTGAAAGAAAAGATATGGAATATTCATATGCAGACGGTGATTTATATTACTTTATGGATCCGGAAACATATGATATGTCACCTATCGCAGGCAGCGATCTTCCTGACAACTTCAAGTTCGTTAAGGAAAATATGATTTGCAAGATTCTTTCATACAAGGGAAAGGTGTTCGGACTTGAGCCGCCAACATTCGTAACTCTTGAAGTAACAAAGACAGAGCCGGGTTTTGCAGGCAATACTGCAACAAACGCTACAAAGCCGGCAACGCTTGAAACAGGCGCTGAAATTAAAGTTCCTCTCTTTATCAACGAAGGCGAAATGATTAATGTTGATACAAGAACAGGTGAATATATGTCAAGAGCTTAATGCTCCGGAGGGTTAATTATGATGACAGTTACAGAAAAAGCAGCATATTTAAGAGGTCTTGCATCAGGTCTTAACCTTGATGAATCAAAGCCGGAAACAAAACTCATTAATGCTATGATGGATGTTATTGATGATCTTGCGCTTTCAGTTGCAGATCTTGAAGACGAGCTTGCACTCGTAACAGAACAGCTTGACGCAGTTGATGAAGATCTTGATACACTTGAAGAAATCGTTTATGAAGATGACTGCGATTTCGATTGCGACTGTGACGATTGCTATGATGCAGAAATGTATGAGGTTGAATGTCCTGCTTGCCACGAAATAGTTGAATTTGATGAAGATTCAATTCTTGACGGCTGTGCAGATTGTCCTAACTGCGGAGAACATCTTGAATTTGACCTTGATTGCTGCGATTGTGAAGATTGTTGCGATTGTGATGATGAATAAAAAAACACTTCAAGCCTAAAAAGCAAACTTAAACCCCTGAATCTTAAATGATTCAGGGGTTATTCTATGTGTTGATATTTGCTTTTATTGCTGCTGCTCATGCAGCTCTTTTAATTCGTTTTCAATAGACTGTTCAAGTGTAGGCTGTTCTGCGAGCTGCTTTTTGAAGCTCTTGCTTGTTATTACATTGATAACGACATTTACAAAGAAAAGAACGATACCTATTGCATAGCCCCACCAAACAACCGAGCCTGAGAAAACGTTGATTGAAGAGTCAGCAGATGCTGTAACAAACATTGAAAGCAATACGGCAGATACTGTCCAAAAGACTGTTGCAAGGACATTGAGAATAACATTGAAGCCTGCCTTAAGATTAATAGAGGCAATAAGTGTCACAAAGAAATTGAGAACACCCGCAACAACGGCAAGAAAAGCCATAACGATTGCAAGCATTAAAAACTTAACCGAACCGCCGAGAGCAGTTGCTGACATAAGCTTAAATCCACCTATAAAGTCAAGCTTGGTTAAATAGTTCAAAATCATTGTAAGAAATGATACGGAATCTGATTTTTCAAAGAATGGAAAAACTAATTCCATCTTAAGAAGAGGAACAACAAGAGCAACAAGCGGAATAAGTGAGAAAACAAGTCGTACTATTCTGAAAGGATTTCCAACTGTACCTGATTTAAAGTTGTTCATCTTGTAATGAAGCTTTGCAAATGCAATCTCTGCCTCATTTGAGTCTTCCTCAAGCCTTTTTTCCCAATTATGATTAGGAATGTTTGCTCCGCACTTTTTACATTCAGCACGGAAATCATACCAACGGAGTTTTTCTCCGCAATTCGGACATTTAGCAGCCATAATATCAGTCTCCTATTATTTTTTAAATCTGATAACGTTCCAAGAGAACGGTTTAATATGAATGTTTTCGCTGTTTTTAGGGAGCTCGGCATTTGAAGGCTTTACCGGAGCAGAAATAAAATTATTTCCGTCAAGCGGCTTAAAGCCGGCCATTTCTATATGCTCAACTACTCTAAAGCCGTTTAAATCAAGAAGATTAACATTTAACTCGTAGTCTTCGTTCTGACATCTGTTTACACAGAAAACGGTTATTTCATCCTCTGCTTCGTTTACAGTTGCAAGACAATCCAAATCAGGTACATCTGTAAACTCTTTTGAATCGTGCTTGTCGCAGGTAAGGTTTGAAAGAAGAACTGAGCCCCTTGCATAGTTGGACATATGCATAAACGGATAGAAAATAGTTTGTTCAAAAATTCTTCCGCCGTTTTCCGTCATAATAGGTGCGATGACATTTACAAGCTGTGCAAGGCAAGCAATTTTAACCCTGTCTGCGTGCTTTACAAGTGTCATAAGCATAAGACCGACAAGAAGGGCGTCTTCAAAGTTATAATAGTCTTCGAGTTGATGAGGAGCCATAGACCAACGCTCAACAGGGTCATTGTTTGAATGATACCAAACATTCCACTCGTCAAAAGAAAGATTAATTTCTTTCTTTTTATGTTTTTTGCCCTTTACCGTATCACAAATGCAAATGACTGTTTTGATGAACTCGTCCATTGCCATACTCTTAGCCAGGAAACTGTCAGTATCTCCCGTGCGGTTGTCATAGTACTGATGAAGTGAAACATAATCGACCTTATCGTATGCAAGGTCAAGCGTCTGTAATTCCCAGTCACCGAAGGTAGGCATATTCAAATTTGAACTTCCGCTTAAAACAAGTTCAATATCGGGGTCAACCCACTTCATAACCTTTGCTGTCTCGGAAGCAATTCTGCCGTATTCATAAGCGGTTTTGTGTCCGATTTGCCAGTCACCGTCCATCTCATTGCCGAGACACCATAATTTAATGTTGTAAGGCTCTTTAACGCCATGCTTAATTCTTAAATCGCTATAATATGAACCGCCTTTATGGTTACAGTATTCAACTAAATTCCTTGCTTCATCAGGGCCGCGAAGACCGAGATTAACAGCCATCATACAGCTTGTATCGGCCTTTTTACACCATTTCATAAATTCGTTAGTGCCAAAGGAATTTGGTTCCGTTACGCCCCACGCAAGCTCAAGTCTTTTCGGTCTGTTTTCGACAGGACCAACACCGTCTTCCCAATTATAACCTGAAACAAAGTTGCCACCCGGATAACGAACAATCGGAACATTGAGCTTTTTTATTTCGTCTATTACATCCTTGCGAAAACCGTCTTCGTCTGCAAGAGGATGTTCCGGATCATAAATACCGCCGTAAACAGCTCTGCCGAGATGTTCAATAAAAGAACCATAAATCCGAGGATCGATTTTACCGGTTTTGAATTCGCCGACAACAGAAATTTTAGCCTGCTTCATATGGACTCTCCGTTAATTTATTTATAATATATTAATTGTATCATAGCTGAAAACATATTTCAACAAAATTTTATTTTGAATCTCCGTCGTTTTGTTTTTCAACTTTGTTGAAAACGAAATTATGAAGTATATCCCTGTTTTTTTCAAGATTGATAAGTAAAACTGACTGACCGCCGTTCCTTCTGCCGCTTTCCCAAGTTCCGTCAGCAGGAATAGATTGTTGGCAAACGTCATAAAATACATATTTTACGCCGCTTAAGCCGAGAGAAGTCATTTCGTCAGAGGTTAAATCGGTTTCAAGCATGGGAACAATTTTATTGAGCATATCAATAAGCGCAAGAGGATTTGATGTTTTAAGTTTTGAAAGTGCAGAAGAAATTACTTTTCTCTGTCGCTGCGTTCTCATGAAGTCATTGTCCAGATAACGAATTCTTGAATACCAAAGAGCCTGAGTGCCTGTAAAATGATTAGTGCCTGCTTCTATTTTTTCTGTAAATGCTTCTTTTTCTCTTTTGGTCATATGGTCCTGACTGTTGATGTATTTTGCCTCTTTTTCAGTTACTTCTACATCAATTCCGCCGAGCGAGTCGATAATTGTTGTAAACATATCAAAATTGACAAGCATATAGCTGTCAATATCAATTCCGTAATTGTATTCAAGCGTATCAACAAGAAGCTGAGTGCCTCCGTGAGATTGTGCGGCATTGAGTTTTGCCCACCTGTAACCCGGAATTTCAATATAAGTATCGCGCAAAAAGGATGTCAGCTTTAACTGACGATTATTATCATCAATGGTAAGCAGCATCATGGTATCTGAGCGCGTTGAATTATTGGATTCACCTTTTCTTGCATCAACACCGACAAGCAGAATGTTCTTTACACCGTCTTTTTTAGCAAGCTCGGCTGAAGAGATATATTGATTTGCCTCAAGCGGAGTATAGTTTACCTTTTGCGTTAATGATTTTGCAAAGAAAAAACCTCCTGCACCGACAACAGCGACAATAATCAGTATCGCAGCAAGTAATATTGATAAAATCTTTTTGCCGACCGAACCGGAATATACTGCCGAAGAAGCTTGTCTGCCGGATGAGAGCTCTTCGCTTATGTCATCGTCAAAGCGCGATCTTGAAACGCGGTTTGCTTTTTGCTGTGCGGCTTTATTATAGTTATAAGAATACGGATTGTTTCTGACATTTGTGCCGGCGGTTCTTTGTCTTTGAGAATCGGGACTGAGAATCTGGCTGTCGTGATTAAAATAATCATCGGCAAAGATTTCGTAATCGTCTTCGTCAGCTGAATTGCTGTTCTTTCCGCTGAAGATATCTTCAAATTCCTCGGCAAAGTTGTCGTCAGGCTGATTTTCAGTATTTTCATTTGAGTAGATGTCTTCAAATTCATCTTTATTAGCTGAAGATAAAACATCATCAAAAGCATCATCGTTAAATTTAAAGTCTTTTGGATTCATAAATATACTCCTTTCAAATTTAACTTAATTCTATATTTTACATTAAATATAGCTTTTTCTCAATATGTTTTTAATAAAAAAGAATGTATTTAATTGTCGAAAACAGTAGTTTTATAAGAAAGAACGCGCTAAATGCGAAAAACATCTTGAAACATTTCTGAAAAAACTGTATAATAAATGCAGTTTTTTCTAAGGAGTATTGTATGCTGGGTAAATATGTCAGAGTAAGGGTTACTAAACCCATGGGTGCTTTTGACAGTGAAACCGAAAAGGTTTACCGGCTTAATTACGGTATTGTTGAAAATGGGCTTGACCCAAGAACTCCTGTTAAGGGAGCGTACATTATGGGCGTTACGCACGCCGTTCATAATTTTGAGGGCAGAGTTATTGCCGTAATCAAATTGCCGAACAGACAAGGTATTTACCTTGTAGTTGCACCCAAAAGCAAAAGATTTATTGTTAACGATATTAAACAGGCAATTGAATTTATGTATAAAGACGGTTCATATTCAATAGACTGTTTATATGAGAAGTCTTGCGGAGCGATTGTCTTTCGCGTTATTAACGGCGAAAAAAGATTTTTGCTTATTAAAAACAAACGCAGCAATCATTGGGGCTTCCCTAAGGGACATATAGAAGCAGGTGAAACAGAAGAAGATACCGCAAAGCGTGAAGTGCTTGAGGAAGCAGGTATTCATATTAAAATTTTCCCCGGCTTTAAGAATATGTCGGAATATACAATTCGCGGCAGAATTGAAAAAAGTGTTTCAATTTTTCTCGCAACAACCGATGATGTGCAAACAGTCATTCAGCCCGAGGAAATTGAGGACTATATCTGGCTTAATTATGATGTGGCAATAAAAACGCTTAATTATGTAAATGATAAAGATATTTTAATGCTCGCAAAAAAGTATATTGATGAAAACGGCATTTAAGGAGTGAATTATGGCTGAGACTTTAGCAACATTTCTTGTTGAACTTTTCAAAGATAAAATCCCTGCCGAACTTACAATTTTTGTTGTTTCGCTGATGCCTATTTTAGAATTGCGCGGCGGAATGATAGCTGCAAGACTTTTAGAGGTGGATTTCTTAAAAGCATTTATGATTTGCTTTGTCGGAAATATGCTTCCCATACCGTTTATTCTGCTTTTCATTCAAAAGATTTTTGAGCTTTTGAGAAATTTCAAATTCTTTGAAAGAATTATCGTGAAGCTTGAAGCAAAGACCGAGCGTAACAAAGAAAAGGTTTTGCGCTATAAATCGTGGGGTTTACTTATTTTTGTTGCAATTCCGCTTCCGGGAACGGGAGGCTGGACCGGAGCTCTTATGGCGGCGCTGTTAGGCGTTGAATTCAAACGCTCGCTGCCGATTATTACACTTGGTGTGTTTATTGCAGGAGTTATAATGTCTCTTATAACCTACGGAATATTTTAATTTGTATTTAAAGAGTGGGCTTCCACTCTTTGTTTTTTGTTGAAAAAAAGTATATACTGTGCTACAATACTTTTATATTTAATTAGTCAAGGTGATTACAATGAATTACAAATTTTCAGACAGAATATCATCGCTTCAGCCGTCTGCAATTCGTGAAATTTTAAAGGCAACAGCTGATCCGTCCGTCATTCCTTTTGCGGCAGGTAATCCTGATGTTGCGGCATTCCCCATAGATGAGGTTAAGGAAATTTCAAAGAGAATATTTGATGAAATGCCTGTTACGGCATTACAGTACGGCATTACCGAGGGTTATGCTCCTTTAAGAGAAACAATCAAAGACTATGTGAAAAAGTCAAAAAATATCGGTAAAGATTTTGACTCTGTAATTATTACTTCGGGCGCTACTCAGATTATGGACTTAACAACTAAGGTTTTCTGTAACTTCGGCGATACCGTTATCTGTGAAAGCCCGTCATTCATCGGGTCGCTTAACTGCTTCCGTTCTTACGGCTGTAAGCTCAAGGGAGTTCCTGTTGAAGCAGACGGTATGAATATTGAAATTCTTGAGCAAAAGCTTAAGGAAAGTGAAAATGTAAGATTTATTTATACAATTCCGAATTTCCAGAATCCGTCAGGCGCAACAATGAGCCTTGAGAAAAGAAAAAAGCTTTATGAGCTTGCTAAAAAATATAATGTTATGATTCTGGAGGACAATCCGTACGGCGATTTGAGAGTTGCCGGCGAAGATATTCCTTCAATTAAAAGTATGGATGAAGACGGAATTGTTGTATATGCAGGCTCGTTTTCAAAAATTCTTGCACCCGGAATCCGTATAGGTTATATCGTTGCACCGTCTGAAGTAATTGCAAAAATGACAGTCGGCAAGCAGGCTGCGGATACACATTCAACAATGTTTTCTCAAATTCTTGTTGATGAATGGATGAAGACGACAGATTTTGAGGCACATATCGAAAAGATTCGTGAGATTTACAGAAGAAAGCTTAATCTTATGTGCAACCTTATAGATGAAAAACTTGGCGATTTCGTTAAGTATGTTCGCCCCGAGGGAGGACTTTTCGTCTGGTGTGAATTACCTGAAAATGTTGAAATGCTTGAATTCGTTAAAAAATGCGTTGACAACAAGCTTGCCGTAGTTCCCGGAACGGCATTTACTGTTGAAGAGGGAGAAACAACAAATTGTTTCAGAATGAATTTCTCAACTCCGACTGATGAAAAAATCATCGAGGGTATGAATATTCTTGAAAAGGTAAAGCAAAGCTATGTATAATCTTTCAGATGTCGGCACAATTAAATCGATACTTGAAAAATACGGCTTTTCGTTTTCAAAATCGCTCGGACAGAATTTCCTGATAAATCCTGCCGTTTGTCCTCAAATGGCAGACGAAGCTGTTATTACGGAAGAAGACGGAATCATTGAAATCGGTGCAGGTATAGGCGTTTTAACCGCTGAGCTTTGTAAAAGAGCGAAAAAGGTAGTTTCAATAGAGCTTGACAAAAGACTTCTGCCTGTACTCGATGAAACATTAAAAGATTTCGATAATTTCGAGGTCGTTAATGATGATATTCTGAAAGTTGATTTGCATAAGCTTATTAAAGAAAGATTCGGCGACTGCAAGAATGTTTCGGTTTGTGCTAATCTTCCGTACTATATCACTTCGCCCGTAATAATGAAATTGCTTGAGGATAAGCTTCCGATAAAGCAAATAATTGTTATGGTTCAAAAAGAGGCGGCAGACAGACTGACAGCAGATGTCGGTACAAGAAATTCCGGAGCAATTACGGTTGCAGTTAATTTCTATGCGAACGCCGAAAAGCTGTTCAATGTATCTAAAGGCTCATTTATGCCGAGTCCTAAAGTTGATTCTGCTGTAATAAAATTAAGTATATATGATACTCCGCCCATTAAAACCGAAGATGAAGAAGTATTCTTTAAAATGGTAAAGGCAATTTTTATGCAAAGAAGAAAAACTGCGTTAAACGGTATTTCAGCGGGAATGAATCTTTCAAAGGAAGCGGTTGCAAAGGCGATTGAAAATGCAGGATTTGACTCGGCAGTCAGAGCCGAAAAGCTGAATCTTGAAGAGTTGTGTATATTATCAAATAATTTGAAAGAGGTAATGTAAATGTATTCATATAAAACAAAAGGTACTTGTGCAACACAAATTGATGTTGAACTTGACGGAGATATCGTTAAAAGCGTGCGTTTCTACGGCGGATGTAACGGCAATTTACAAGGCATTTCAAGAATTGTAGTAGGCAAGACTATCGACGAGATTGAAGAGGCTTTGGGCGGAGTTAAATGCGGTTTTAAACAGACCTCTTGTCCTGATCAGCTAACAAAGGCGCTCAGAGAGGCTCAGGCTAACGGCGAGGGTAAATAATTTTCTTTCTTTTTCGATTAATTGTTGACAATTTCGCAAATGGGGAATATAATTTGTTTCAAGCTTTGCGAACAATTCAATATTCAGGGGTGCTGACGGTAAGTCGGCTGAGATTACGAATACTCCTTCGTTGACCCTTAAACCTGATACGGATAATGCCGTCGTAGGAAGTGTAAAATATGTATTTTTTCAGCCTTACGGTATTTTGAGTATCGTAAGGCTTAAATTTTTATTAGGAAAGGTGATTTTTTATGAAAAAATCAACAGTAAGACTCGTTGAAAGCGCTTTGCTTATTGCAATTGCCGCTGTTCTCGAACTTGTTTCAAAAATGCTTGGTTTAGAGCTTCCGTTTGGCGGTACTATTACTCTTGCAAGCATGTTCCCTGTTGTACTTATCGCTTACAAGTACGGTGTTAAATGGGGACTTTTATCAGGCTTTACATATTCATTGATTCAGATGTTGCTTGGTGTAAAGGTTGTATCTGCTATGTTCCTCCCGGGTGAAGATCAGATGATTCTTTGGCAGGCAATTTGCGTTTGCTTGCTCGACTATGTTCTTGCATACACAGTATTGGGACTTGGCGGAATCTTCAAAGGCAAGATTAAAAAGGATAGCGTTGCACTTGCGCTCGGCGTTTTGGTTGCTCTTCTTGCAAGATATATTATCCATATTATTTCAGGTGCTATCTTCTATGGTGCATGGGCAGAATGGTTCTTCACACAGGAAGGCTTCTATTCAATCGGTGAGAAGATTCTTGAAAGCTTCTCGGGAACAGGTCTTGCAATAGTTTATTCTATATTCTACAACGGTCTTTATATGATTCCTGAAATCATTATTACTTTTGTTGTAGCATTGGTACTCGGCAACATTCCTCAGATTGTTAAGCCGGCAAAAAATCAGTAATTTACAGAATTATCAGAATTAAAAACACCGAAGCTGTGCTTCGGTGTTTTTGCATATAAGCAGAACGGTTTATTTAATTCCTCCGTATTCATAGCCCGCACCTTCAACTGCGGCTTTAATCTCGGCCTCGGGAATATTCTTGCTCATTTCAATTACTACTGTGTTTGTGCTGTGGTCAGCTGTTACTGAAGTAATACCGTCAAGTTTCATAAGAGCCTCTTTTGTGTGTGCTTCGCAATGAGCGCACATCATACCGTTTACAGTGATTTTCATTTTTGTTTTCTCCTTTTTCGTTTTTATATTGTCAAATATATTCTTGTCGCCTAAAGCGTTTTTAACTTTTTTGTCGCGCTTGTTATTATACATTTTAAAAAGATTGAGTCTTAATGCATTGCTGACTACACAGA